>DUIO01000204.1:0-571 GCA_013330315.1 Methanosarcina sp.
CGCCAGGGAGACGGCATTGCCCGTATCGAAGGTTTTGTGGTTTTTGTCCCGAATACGAGTGTAGGCGACGAAGTCCAGATTAAGGTCGAAAGGGTACTTCCGAAATTTGCATTTGCAAGCGTTGTTGAGTAAGTTTGGGTTGAGAAAATTAATTATTTTAAGTCTAATTAAAGTAAATTATAGGAATGATTTTAATGTTCAAAGAAGAAAGTCGCCCGGTCCCTGTCGAAGAGGGTGAAGTCTACGATGTTACAATTCAGGACATTGCTCGCCAGGGAGACGGCATTGCCCGTATCGAAGGTTTTGTAGTCTTTGTCCCTAACACCAGTGTTGGCGATGAAGTCCAGATTAAGGTCGAAAGGGTTCTTCCAAAATTTGCGTTTGCAAGTGTTGTTGAGTAATCCTGCAAGGATATTAAATTAATGTTATTAAATTAATACTAAAGTTTTAAGTGAATTAAAGGAATGGTTTTCATGTTCAGAGAAGAGAGTCGCTCAGTCCCTGTCGAAGAGGGTGAAGTCTACGATGTTACAATTCAGGATATTGCTCGCCAGGGAGACGGCATTGCCCG
>DUIO01000204.1:591-3958 GCA_013330315.1 Methanosarcina sp.
CCCAAATACGGTTTTGCCAGCCTTGTTGAGTGAACAGGACAATTCGAAATAATAAAGCAGGACTGAAAAGTTACATTACTATTTTCAGTCTCACTTTTTACTTCAGATATTTCTACCGATTCCGGCTTTCAGAGCTCGCCGGAACCTCTTTTTTTCAATTCATTTTCTAATATCCCTTACCAGGCTTTTTCCGGGGCTTCTGATAGTGAACATTCGATGCTATTATATAATAGATATTCAATCATACTTTGAAATCCAATTGGCAAAGTTTTTACCGTGCCTTAAAAACTTTTGTTTACGGCTTTCTTTTATCGACAGCCGGGGACAGAAACCCGGAGTGATTTCTAATGATGCGCTTTATCAAGTACCACCCCCGGTCCAACACGTATGTGATTGAAAAAAGATCTTTTTTTGAAGAAGATATCATGCTGGACGGTAACGTTATTGTAGGGCAGGACGTAAAGTTCTGGAAAAACCTTACCGTGACCGGAAAGCTCGAACTCGGGAAAGGTTCGATTACCCAGGGCAATGTGAAAGCAAAAAGTGCCCTTGTCTGTGCGGCAGCAAAAATTCTAGGCAGTATAGAAACAGTTTCCGAACTTGTTCTTCTCGATAAAGCAAGAGTAAATATTGCAGCCTGTGAAGGGGATATCCGCGTAAGACCTGGGTGCTCTCTCGGTTCGGTAAAAGCTGGAGGAACTCTCGAGCTTGTGGGAAAAGTTGCAGTGAAAAAAGTAGAACCGCTGACAAAAGTAATTATTCGAGCTGAATAACGATTTTTAGCTTTTGTAACTACTTTCCACTTTCTCAGGAATTCCTTATCTGCAACCTTTTTTAATGACCTTCTTTTTTTAAGCGTTTACTTGCTGAACCTCTCTTCTTCCAGAAGTTTGAGAACATGATCTCGCAAAAGGTTTACTTCCAGGCTTGTGCGGCTCCGAGGGCGGGGCAATTCTACATTTACAATTTCCTTTATTCTTCCGGGCCTTGAGGTCATAACTACTATCCTGTCAGAGAGGACAACAGCCTCATCCACACTATGCGTTACAAAGAGAAATGTTACATGTTTCTGTTCCCATATCTTGAGAAGTTCATCCTGGAGTATATTTCGGGTCTGGGCATCAAGAGCGCCAAAAGGTTCGTCCATAAGGAGGACCTCAGGCTCGTTAGCAAGAGCTCTTGCAATGGCTGCTCTCTGCTGCATNNTCAAGTCCTGCAGTTATCCGGAGGAGTGTTGTCTTGCCGCAGCCTGAAGGCCCAAGGAGACAGATAAACTCCCCGTCCTTCACATCAAAACTTATGTTATGCAGAGCTTCGGTCCCGGACCCATCCTCTTTTTTGCTAAAGATACGCGAAACATTTTTTATACTAACTCTTCCCATTTTATATCACAGTCCCTGAGCTCCATCTGAGCAATCTTGAGTCTACGTAATGCCTGAAGAAGCGGTCAATTAAAAGACCTATGAATCCCAGAACGAGCATATAAACAAGTACGAAATCCATCCTGTGCAGGTAGTAATTATGCCATAGACGATAACCAAGTCCACTGGCACTGACCCCGAACATTTCCGCAGCTACAAGGCACATCCAGCCCACACCCATTGCGATCCTGATTCCTGCAGCGATCGAAGGCATGGCTGAGGGGACCGCAATATAACGTATAAGGTCTATATTCCGTGTACATCCGAGGACCTTTGCTGCTTCAACATACACTCTCGGTACGTTTTTGAAACCTGTATACGTATTGATGATAATAGGAAAAATCATCCCTGCAAACACAATAAAACCTGCTGCCTGCTGGGTAAGTCCGAACCACACTATTGCAAAAGGAATCCAGGCTAAAGGGGGAATAGGGCGCAGGATTTCTATTATGGGATCGATTGCCGTGTTTATTGCTTTAAACCATCCCATAGCTATTCCCAGAGGAATTCCTATTAAAAATGCAGCAGCAATACCTGTTGCAAAGTGAAGCAAACTTGTCAGGGTATCAGTATAAATTAGTCCGCTTTTGACAACGACGGAAAAAGAGACGACCACATCATAAAAACTTGGCAGAAGCAACCTATTCTGGACGATTCTGTCTGCTACAAGTTGCCATATGGCAACTGCGAGTAAAAGAGATAACGCTTCAATGCCTTTTTCTTCGATTGTTTTTATGAAATTAGTTTTCATGCCTAATTAAAAGGATTCTTAGTTTTTTATCTTTCCGGCAGTTTTCAGTTTCTATAATAAATTGAAGTTCAAACTGACCCTTTTTATAATTGGGACAGTTGAACATATTTTAAATATTTATTCCGATTTTTTCTTTTTACTCTTCATTTACGACTTTTTCGTAGAAGCTAGTATCAAATATTTCTTCTTCTGTCAGAGATTTCTGGGTGTAATTGAGTTCATACTGGATATTTGCATACTCGACAGTTGATTCTTTAATCAGTTCGGGGTCTGTAATCCACTCTCCGTCCCATTCCTCAATAGACGTCCTTATAACTTCCACGTTTTCTGTGGTCTTGTTTGAGTAGATCTGGGCAGCTTCGTCCGGATTTGCCAGGTTGTATTCTGTTGCTTTAATATGGGTCTTTACAATCTGCTCCACGATATCAGGATGCTCTCTGATAAGTTCCCCACTCACCAGGAGTACACAGCAGGCATGGTTAGGGCTCATTTCTCCAGATTGTACGATAGTACGCCCATTGCCTTCAGCTTCAATTACTGAGGGTGAAGGGTGCGGAAGGAAGACTGCATCGACCTGTTTAGCTGAAATAGCGGTGACAGCATCTCCTGGAGTCATTCCAAGAATTGTTACATCCTTCTCAGGATCAAGTCCGTTTTCCTTAAGCCAGTTTCTGAGAAGGGTATCCTGAATTGTTCCTGGAGGNNATATTCATTTATTTTTGTAATCCCATAAGGTTCAAGATCTTCCTGCCACCATCCTTTCTCATAGGCAGTCATATATGCGATCTGATGTGTACTTGGCTGGTACCCGATATTCAATTCGGTAATATCATCTTCATTATCAGCACAACCTGATGCGAAGATAGATGCGATCAGCAGTAAAGTAAGGATAAGTATGCTCGATTTTTTCAAAACTTCACCTCAATAATTGCCTCTTCTAACACTAATAGATCTCACCTGCTAAATAAGATCTACTGGGAAAGGACTCTCTTTGGGAAAATCCTGCGGATTTTTAACCCCATTTTTTGCTGTCTTTTTGTAAATTTATTCAAGAAGACCTCCCCTCCCATTCTTTCATTTCTTGCATGAAAGAATTTCCATAAAAATAAAAACTAATCTCTTACGTGTATATTCTTTGAAATTTACTATATATACTTTCTCAGATGCCTTCCTATTATAGCCCAAATGTATTAAT
>DUIO01000148.1 GCA_013330315.1 Methanosarcina sp.
TAAACTCGATTTTAAGGTATGATGACCAGGAAAGTGTGGGGAATAAGGTTTCTATCAGGAGGCTGATTGCAGAACTTCTGGGGCTTGACCTTGATGAACTTATCTCTGACCAGAGCCGGATTTCAGTGCCTTTAAGGTCAAAACAATACAGGAAGGCATCAGGGCTTTCTTCTCCTACAAAAAGATGCTTTCCATCCTCTGAAAACTCTATATCAGCAATTCTTGCATTGGCTATTCCTTTAACAAGCTGCTTTTCCCAGACCTTTTCCCCTGTCGCGACATCTATAAGTTTTAGAGAACCTCCATGAGTCCCTATCGCAAGGTACTTGCTGTCAGGAGAAAATTTCGTCACACCTTTTATATTTGTAGATGTTTTTTCGATATCTCCGGGAGTTACACCCTCAAGTTCAATAGTATATTCTTCTTTCATAGCAGGTTTTCCTGGGGCATATGCTTCAATTGTGGTGAGCATCCCTGAGCCTGTTATTACCTCTAACCTATACCGAGTTTCGGGGTTCCAATCAAAGGAAGCAAAGACATTGTCTTCAGTTTTTTCAATCTTCTGAGAAGCTATCTGTTCGTTGTCAGAATAAATCCTGATTTCTGATATTTTGGTCTCACTTTTCAGTGTAAGCAGAGCTCCTGTTCTCGAGAAGACTATTGAGTCTATGAGAGCTCCGGCTCCGGAATTCCCTTCGGAGTTACCTGTTTCCTGTGCCCTCTGAATTTCTATGCCTGAAGCCTGGACCGATCCGTCGCTGCCTGACTCCTGGGTTTTATCAACACATCCCGAAACCATCAAAATCGCAATAAGCAGGACTATCAAAGGTTTCCATTTCATTCTCTCACCTGACAATTAGTAACCTGTGTTTTCCGGTTACATTTCCACTTTTGAGTTTCAGAGGGACTTCAACTGCAGCTACGGTGCAGTCCGAAGAAACTGCAGCATTCACAACAACCCCTTCGGTATTGAATTTCCAGAGCAGCTTTGAGTTCCCATTCCCGGGTTTCTGGGAATCAAATGCATGGATTCCGTGGAACTGGGTATTGCCTGACGACGTATCTTTTCCGACTGGCAGGACAAAGAACTTCATATCAGGAGAGAAAAATATCCCTGTACAGCGGCCTCCCAGGCTATAACTCCAGGAAGTTTCTCCTGTCTCTACATCACACGATATGAGAGAATTTTCAAGGGGGTGTGTCATAGGGACATCTCCGGGATAATATACAGGGAGGGTAGCTCCAGTCAGGTAAAAAATTTCATTTTCAGTCGCAATCTTTGCGTTTTCACCGTAAGTATAGATGACATTTCCTTCAAGCTCTTCCGGAGCTGTCACGTTGGACTGGTATTTCTCAAAGTGCCACTCGGATTTGCCGTCTCCCGGTCCTTTCATCTCGGAGTCATAAAACAGGTAATTTCTTCCGTCCCCTGTATAGGCAGTTATCCTGGACCCATCTTCTGAAATATCAAGCCCGTGCCAGATGGCTGTAGATATAAAATAAGGTCTGAGAGGCGGGATTTCATATTTCCAGCGCTGATTTCCGTTTTTATCAACGGAGTAGATGACTGCACCGGTTTCAAGGGAGTTCGTCCAGTCCCCTATTGAAAAAACCACGTTTTTTCCATCCTGACTTGAATCTATCCAGTTTACACTCAGGTCATAATTTCCTGCCGCAGGAAGCTTCCAGGATATAGTTCCTTCAGGGCTGAACCTGTAAACTCTTGAAGCCAGCCCATATCCCGGATCTTTCCAGTATCTTCCTGCTGCAATGTATACAGCATCATCAGCAGCTGTTATTCTATATACACAGGGCTGATTTTTGGTGTTCGTGCCGGTTCCCAGGTCATCTGCGGTCCTGTAGCTGTGGATCTCATCTCCTGTGCTGGCGTTCAGGGAATATATGTAACCGTCAGTGCTTCTCTCTCCTACAAGCAGGTACTTCCCGTCTTTTGAAAAAGAAAGGTCTGAGATATTTCCTTTGAGAATCTTTTCCCAGAGCACGTTTTTATCTATCACGTCAAGAACTGTCAGGTTTTTTCCTGTCCCTACAGCTACGTATTTTCCGTCATAAGTATACTTTACGCAGTCCTGAACGGTTGAGCGTCCTTCACTTATATTTTCAGGGGCTATGTCTCCAAGCTCATACTCCCAGTAAAGGTAAGGTGAAGACTTCTCATGAGATTCCGTGCTCCTCTGATTCAGCTCATTGCCTGAACTCTCTCCTGCGTTTTCATTGTCTTTATGGGAAGAAACATTATCTGAAGATATTCTCTCGGCAGATATTATATCGGAAGATACACACCCAGAGCACACTAAAAAAATAAGTGTAAATACAAGTATCAATGCTACATTACTCTTTTTCATTTTCAGGTTCCTCTGGCTTTCAGATTATTTTGGTTAGTTTTGGTTAGTTCATATTTGGCTGTAGATTTTCAGGTCTGATATTCTCAAAATGTTCCTTTGAATGATGCTGTAGTCCCCAAAACCTGCACTTAACCTTACAACCCTTACATTTTCAACGGGGCCGCAGTACCTGGTATAATCTTCAATGAGGTCTCTTTTTACCATACCTCTCGGAATCCCGGCTATTACAATAGAAGGAGAAAATCGTCGCCGGTTTTCACTGTCCCGGTAAAACTCACCTTCCGACTGTGGATTTCTACTTCCTGCTGCAACATAATAAATGGACTTATGGTCGCTGAATGTGACCTTTAACCAGAGGCTGAAGTTACCCGTATCCTGTCCGTCCCATTTCCAGGAAATCCTTCCGGGAGACAGGCTTACGTTTTTATTCCATGCTCCTTCTGCGGTCTGTGCAGAATTTTGAGTTTCAAGGTAAAGTGTGCTGTCTTCGCACCTGAGGAAATCTCCTTCGATCTCTGAAATATCCCCAAAATTTTCCTCGTAAACTATCTTTTCAGTTGATGCTGTTTGAAAATACAATATTCCCAGAACTGCAAAGAGCAGAAATGTGAATCCTATTACAGCACTTTTTCCTGAAATCATAAAAAGTATATCCATGCCTTGGAGTTAATAAATATTTCTAAATATTCTTAGATTTTACAAATATAGTTATACTTTTTTTTAATATATGGTTACTAATAGGGAATATTTTTAAAAATTATATTTACCAAAAAATGAATTCTAGAGTCTCATTTCTATCAAATCTTATTATTTTTTCAGCCTTTCTTTTCCCAGGATTCACTATGTATTGGCTATACCATTTTCATATGCCTCAAATGGAAAAGAAATGAAAAATCTAATCTGGGTTTGATTTGGATCTCTTTTTCTCAAGCCAAATTTTTATTTTTAGAATTTAAAATAGAAAAGGTTATTTAGTAATACTGAAGTTGCAATTATTATGGCTATTATTGATGGTAATCATGCTGTTTTACAAATAAAGCACGTAGTTTTTTTCCTATTTGCGATTTTATGTGTTATCATTCCTGTAGAATGTGCTATCGAACAGCGAGGTCAGCTTATAAGCATTGCAAAAGGAGATCATCATATTCTCAATGCAGAAAACTGCCCTGGATTTTATTATTCAACCACCTCCGGGACATACTATGAATCCCTTGAACTTATTTTCTCAGATGATGGGTTTATTGACACAGGAGACGCAATTTATACTTCGAAAATCACCTCCGGTTCAACTGCTTTTTTCGGGAAAAAATACAGNNAGTTCCGGAACTCGTGATCTTCAACGAGGAAATGATTTTGATCTCGGAAACGGCTGTAAACTGGTGCTTCAGGGTATAAACGGAAATTACGCCCTTCTTGAGCTCCAGAAAAATTCCACATCCGTTACTACGAAAACCGTAGAAGAGGGCTCGAAGTTTAACTTCACGACAGAGGTCGACGGCACAGAATACGTGATCCTGGAAGGAACCCTGGAAAAGGTCCTTGACAGCAAAGATCCCATTGTGCGCCTTAAAAGCGTAAACCACTACTCGGATATGCCTTGTAAGATCGAAAAAGGAGACGAGTACGGCAAGTTCGAGGTAACTGCAGTTACAAACAGGAGTATCGAGTTGAAAAACAAAGCGCCTATAAGCTTGTATCTCGGAGATTATGTCACTATCCTTGACGACCTGATTGATTTAAGGGTTGCTGATAATGTGTATCGGGCGTGTTCTTACAACATGACCAGAGATACTATAACATCATATAAAATCAGGGGGACCTCCTTAACTGTAAATCGTTCAGACTCCTCTCCAGACTCCTGCAACTGGACAGCCGAATCCTTTGGTATGCTCTTCTATGACCCGGAATATGATCTCAGTACTGAAAGCCTTAAGATATCCATTGATGCCGGAAACGATTGGATCCCTGAAGGAGGTCTGGTTTATGAATCCCTGCCTGTTAAAATCGCTTATAAAAACCCTGAGATGATGGATTATGGAGGAGATGTGTTCAATCAGGGATATTCCCTATTGGGCTGGGACGGTAAAAAATATGCGTATCTTGGCACTGATCAGGGAATCGTAAATATCCTGCTGGAAGAGGATGATAAGATACTCTATCCGAATGAAGAGTATAACCTTCAAGAGGGGTATACTCTGAAAGTTACCGATTTTGATTCAGATAAGGCCTGCCTCACTCTTTCCAGGAACAACCTTCCGGTTTATTCAAGTATTATTTCTCCCGGTAAATCGGCGGATCTTGGAATTCACACCTTCCTCTACAAAAAAGAACTAAATGGCGTTGAAGTGCCCATCTTTTCCGTATATGTCGACAGCACCATGCAGGGAAAGGAGCTTTCTGCTGTTAGTCTGAAATATCTTCTGCATTTCTCTGACAGCCCGCTTGAACTGGGCTATGGGGAAAAGTTTGGACAGCTTACTGTGGTTGAGACTTATCCTAAACTCAGGCTTGAAAATAAGCATGATATCTGGTCCGGTTCTGATATCAATGTAACTGAAGAAATCTGGATTGGACGGTTTGAAAAGAAGACTTCAGGGAATAGCTACGTGACCTTCTATCCTTTCATGAATAAGGTGGAAAATGTGGAGTCCATCCTTCCATCCGTTTCAAGCTGGCCCATACCTGCTATGAGTATTGAGGAATACCTGGTAAGAGTTTAAAAACCCACTGGGGCGAACCATGAGAAACCATAACGTTGCTGCTTACCCTTTTACTGCTATAGTCGGGCAGGAAAGAATGAAAAAAGCTCTTGTTTTGAACCTTATTAACCCGAAACTGGGAGGAGTTCTTATAAGGGGGGAAAAGGGTACTGCCAAATCGACTGCAGTTCGGGCACTCGCCAACCTCCTTCCTGAAATCGAAGTTGTTGAGGGCTGCAAATTCAAATGCAACCCTGATAATAAAAATGAACTGTGTGAGGAATGCTTTGAAAAATTAAAAAGTGGAGACCTGCATACTTCCGGGGTGAAAATGAAGGTTGTGGATCTGCCTGTAAGTGCCACTGAAGACAGAGTTGTCGGGACTCTTGACATAGAATATGCTATCAAGAAAGGAGAAAAACGATTTGAACCGGGAGTGCTCGCAATGTCTCACAGGGGAATTCTGTATGTGGATGAGATTAACCTTCTGGATGACCATCTTGTAGATGTGCTCCTTGATTCTGCTGCGATGGGAGTAAACACCATTGAAAGGGAAGGAATTTCTTACTCCCATCCTGCGAGCTTTGTACTTGTAGGCACGATGAATCCAGAAGAAGGGGAACTGAGGCCTCAGTTGCTTGACCGCTTCGGTTTATGTGTGGATGTAAAGGGAATCAGCGATGTATCCAGAAGAGTCGAGCTTATAAAATACAGGCTCAGTTATGAGGCAGACCCTGAAGTTTTTGCAGCAAACTGGCAGGCTGCTGAAGCTGAACTGTGCGGACAGATTCTCAATGCAAAACAACTGCTTTCCAGAGTCCGGATTTCAGATGACATGCTTGAGCTAATTAGCCAGATCTGCGTTGATATGGGGGTCGACGGGCACAGGGCGGACATAACAATGATGAAAGCCTCAATAACCCTTGCAGCTTTTAATGGAAGAATAGATGTCCTTGAAGAGGACGTAAAAGAAGCTGCTGAACTGGTTCTCTCTCACCGCATGCGCAGGAAACCTTTTGATTCCCATTCCGACAAACAGGATAAACTGGATGAAAGCATTGAAAACCACAGGGAAAAACAAAAAGAAAAAGAGAGAAATAAACAGGAACAGCAAAAACAAGAACATAAAGAAAATCCTGAAAAACCTCACGAACATCCTGAAGAGCAGCAACCGGACAACACACAGAATCAAATTGAGGGGCAACATGATACCTCCTTAGAAACTGTTTTTGCTATGGGGGAAAGCTATCAGGTAAAACAATTGGCTCCCGAATTTCTCAGAGCTGACCGAAAAGGAACAGGCAGGCGCAGTAAAACTCTTACAAGTTCCAGACAGGGCAGGTACATAAAAAGTACAATTCCTCACGAAAAAACTACAGACATCGCATTTGATGCTACTCTGAGGGCTGCCGCTCCTTACCAGCTCACACGGGAAAAAAACGGAAACTCCATAATAATTCATGAGTCAGATTTCAGGAAAAAGGTCAGGGAGAAAAAGATAGGCAACCTTGTTCTTTTTATAGTGGATGCCAGTGGTTCCATGGGGGCCAGACAGCGTATGGTTGCTTCCAAAGGGGCGGTTTTTTCGATGCTTATGGACGCATACCAGAAAAGGGACAGGGTGGGGCTTATTTCATTTAAAGGAGATAGCGCAGAAGTTTTGTTGCCTCCGACATCAAGCATCGAGATGGCTCAGAAGTACCTTCAGGAGATGCCCACAGGCGGAAAGACTCCTCTATCGAGGGGGCTTGTCAAAGGTTATGAGGTCATAAAAACAGAACTCCTGCGTAATCCTGATACATGTCCTTTTATCGTTCTGATTTCTGATGGCAGGGCAAATGTAAGCATGAACGGCGAGCCTCCTCTGCAGGAGATAACCACGGTAGCTTTCAAGATAAGGGAGAATGGCATAAAGTCTGCCGTAATTGATACGGAAAGCAGCATGGTAAAATTCGGGCTTGCACGGAGAATCTCTACAGCCCTTGGAGCCACCTACCTTACTCTTGAAGATTTAAAAGCAGATTCTATAGTCAATGCTGTTGGAGCTTCAGCTCCATTTGACATAATGTCTCTTTCAGGCGCTTTTTCAGTTTGAGTTTCCCGGGCTGATTATTTTTCGGGCTTGGCAGGCTTTTTCAGTGTAGGTCTTCATTTATCAAAAATACAACAAAAGCTATATGTCTACCTTGAGCTTTAAACCATGCCTATGGATTTTCAGATCTTGGATGCAGATTACGAAATCGTTGGCAATAGCCCTGTCATCCGCCTCTTTGGCAGGGGGGCGGACGGAAAAAGCGTATGCTGCTTTGTCCCGGATTTTGAGCCTTACTTTTATCTTAAGGCCTCAGGAGACCTGCACGCTGTAGCAAGGATTATCAAAGATACTTTCGAGCAGGTCAAGAAGGTCGAAATTGTCGAAAAATTCGAGCCCGTAGGATATCAGAAAACAAAGACAGAAATCCTCAGGATAACTACCGGTCTGCCAAGGGATGTGCCTGAGATAAGGGATGAAGTCCTGAAAATCCAGAATGTTTTGAAAGCCGAAGGTGACTGGCAGATCTATGAAAGTGATATCCTTTTCAGAAACCGCTTTTTAATTGATAGGGACCTCGGAGGCATGGTCTGGATTGACGCAGAAGGAAAACCGGTTGATCCTGTCAAATACTTAAAGTCAGGCTCTGGGGGTAGCTCTCGCTGCGAAAGATTTGCATGTGATACTTCAATCCTCGGGTCCGAATTAAAAAGGGTTGAAAACCTGACTATTGCTCCTCTGAAATACCTCTCTTTTGATATTGAGTGTTTGCCTCTTGACGGAGGGATGCCTTCTCCGGATGTCTCACCTATAGTCATGATCAGTTTCTCTTTTGAGCCCGAGTATAAAGGCCACAAAACCCTTATTCTCCTGGCAAAACCTGCTGAGGGGATGAACGGTGACGTCCTTCCCTGTAAAGATGAAACTGATATGTTAAATCGCTTTTTCGAGATCTTTTGCGAATACGACCCTGATATTGTTGCAGGGTACAACCACCAGGACTTCGATATTCCTTATATTACGGACAGGGTTAAAGCCCTGAATGCAAAAGGAGAAGCAATCAGCCCTGTTGTCGGCAGGGACGGCAGCCAGATCGGTTACAGAAGATTCGGGCTCATTACACGGACTGAGGTTAAAGGAAGGGTGGTTGTGGATGCCCTCCCGCTCGTAAGGAGAGCTTTCAGCCTGAAGCAGTATACTTTGAGGGCTGTTTCCAAAGAGCTTCTGAACCGCGAGAAGCTTGATGTGCCCCCTCTGGAAATGGAAGAGCACTGGAATGACTCTGGGGAAAAATTCCGTAAATTCGTTGATTACGCACGCAGGGATGCCGAGCTTGCCCTTGAGCTTGTCCTTGAGCTGAGGCTTCTTGACAAATATATAGCTCTTGCCCAGGTAAGCGGAAGTCTTCTTCAGGAGATTGTAGATGGGGGACAGACATCTATGGTTGAAACTCTTCTCCTCAGGGAGTTCGGGCTGAGGGACAGGGTAATTCTTCCAAAACCAGGAGATGAACTTTCTGCCGAAAGGTTTGATATGAGTTCGGACCTGAAAGGTGGCGAGGTGCTGGAGCCTAAAAAAGGGCTTCTGGAAAATGTGCTTATCCTTGACTACAAGTCCCTCTATCCCACCATCATGATGGCTCATAACCTCTGTTATACAACTGTTGTTACCAGGGACCGGCCTGATGGAAAAACTATCAGGCCACCTTCCGGAGGAGAATTTGTGCCTCCTGAGGTATACCGAGGAATTGTGCCTTCCATTCTTGAAGACCTCCTTAACCAGAGGGGAGAGACAAAGAAAAAGATGAGGC
Source organism: Methanosarcina sp. (assembly GCA_013330315.1). Classification (GTDB taxonomy): domain Archaea; phylum Halobacteriota; class Methanosarcinia; order Methanosarcinales; family Methanosarcinaceae; genus Methanosarcina; species Methanosarcina sp8098u. The sequence goes on from DUIO01000148.1 coordinate 8,908, forward strand.
GGACCTCAGATGAAAACGAGTACCGCGTGCTTGATGCCACTCAGCTTGCTATAAAAATCCTTCTGAACAGCTTTTACGGCTATTCCGGGTATGCCCGGGCAAGGCTCTACAGCCTGCCGCTCGCAAATGCAGTAACCAGTTTTGGGAGGAACAATATTCTCAACACCCGGGATCTCATCAACAACAATATAGGAAAAATTGTCCTCAGGGATTCGGCAGCTTTGCTTCTTGAAGAAGCAGGGGAGCTTTCCGCTAAAGACAGAATTGTTGAACTATCTGTTGCTTATGGGGATACGGATAGTGTTTTTGTACACTGCAGATCCAGAGGGGATCTTTCCCTTGAAGAGGTCAGCCTTGTAGGGAACCGGATTTCAAAGATCGTTTCGGCTTCACTTCCGGATCCAATGGAGCTTGAGTTTGAATCTGTTGCAAAACGAGCCCTGCTCATTGCAAAG
>DUIO01000336.1 GCA_013330315.1 Methanosarcina sp.
AAGAGAAAAAGAAAAGAAGAGAAGAGAAAAAGAAAAGGAGATAAGAAGAAAAAGAAAAGAAGAGAAGAGAAAAAGAAGGGAAAGGGAGGAAAAGAAGGGAAAAAGGAGATAAGAAGAAAATAAAACAAAAAGAGAAACAAATATAAGAAAAGAATAAAGTTTGAAAAGCCCGAAATAGTAATAAAGAATACACACAATTACAGTTTTTCATGGCTCTTTTATCCAGCAATGAACTGAGAAAATTAATAAAAGCAAATCCCCCTTTAATTGAAAACGCAGTAGACACCGAAACCCAGATACAGCCAAATGGGCTTGAGCTCACCCTGAAAGAGATAAAAACAATAGAAGGTGCGGGAGCTGTTGATTTTGACAATTCCGAAAGAAAAGTTCCGGACGCAAAGCCCCTGGAATTTGGAAGAGACGGATGGATCCACCTTCCGGAGGGGATTTATAAAGTTATATTTAACGAAATCGTCAATATTCCAATGAACCTTGCTGCAATCGCAAAACCAAGATCAAGCCTTATTCGGTGCGGAGCAACTCTTGAAACTGCAGTATGGGATGCAGGTTACAGGGGGCGCAGCGAGTCCATGCTTGTCGTATATAATTCCGCGGGCTTCAGGTTGAAGAAAAACGCCAGGATCATGCAGCTTCTTTTCCATACCCTTGACACCGAAGTGGAAGAAGGTTACTCCGGAGTCTACCAGAACGAAAATACAGAGTAAGCTCTGAAAAAAATATTTTGAGGGCTGCAGGATATCGTCTTCCGAAAATATATAGATAAAGTATATATTGCCCAATCCGTATATCAGAGCCTATGAGTACTATAGGAAAATCCGTCAGGATGGAACGTATTTTCGATAGAAATACAGGTAATGCTATTATTATTCCCATGGACCACGGAGTCGGTGCGGGGCCTATTTCAGGACTTACAAACCTTCAGGATGCAGTAAATAAAGTTGCCGAAGGCGGAGCAAACGCCGTACTCGGTCATATGGGGCTTGCCAAACACGGGCACAGAGGATACGGGCATGACGTAGGGCTGATAATCCACCTGTCAGCTTCAACCTCGCTTGCCCTTGACCCGAACCATAAAGTCCTTGTAACCACTGTGGAAGAGGCTATGAAAGTTGGAGCCGACGCTGTATCCGTTCATATTAATATAGGAGCAGAAGACGAATTTGAAATGCTTCAGGGTCTTGGCTACGTTGCAGGAAAATGTGACGAATGGGGAATTCCTCTCCTTGCAATGATGTACCCTCGCGGGAAAAAAGTTCGTTCAGAATATGATGTTGATGTGGTAAAACATGCAGCAAGAATCGGAGCTGAACTCGGAGCAGACATTGTCAAGACAAACTATACCGGAAGCCCTGAAACCTTCAAAGAAGTTGTTAATGGATGCCCGGTGCCTGTAATTATTGCAGGGGGTCCCAAGATGGGCTCGGAAAAAGAGCTTCTGGAAATGATTGAGGGTTCCCTTGAAGCAGGCGGACGCGGAGTCGCAATCGGAAGAAATGTATTCCAGGCAGAAGATCCTACCGGTCTCGTACGCAGAATCGCAAAAATAGTCCACGAAGGGCTGACCGCAGAAGAAGTGGCAAGCCTTGGAAAAAATATCTGAAGCCTGAAGTTTAAACAATACGGGTCAACTTTGGATCATATAAGTCTATCCATACAGGCCATTAACAGTAATAATTTAATTAATATTTATAATCAACTTAAATTACAAACAAGTTAATAAATTTACAAATAGATGGACTGAATCAAGATTTTAATTTCAGGTCTGACAGAGCGAGAAATTTACTCTTTATGAAATTTCTCGTAATCCTTTCCAGTGGAAATGTAGGGGAAGCTATTTTTTAGAAGAAATTTTCCTTTATATATATCAGGAACAAAAATTAAGATCTGAGGTCCGGACTTAAAATTTGAAATATAACCCCAAACTGAGTTTTAGAAAAATTAGATTAAATTTAAGAAGATTTTAAGTTAAAACTTATAATACGCCAGGTACCTTTGATTAAGAACTATTTTTCAATATTTTACGCTTCCATCACTTTTCTATCTCTTTAGTGTTTTCTATCTCTTTAATGAATCTTTTGTGATTCCTCTATAATCCTTTGTAATCCTCTGCATTCTTCTGCAATTCCTCTGTAATTCTTCTGCAATTCCTCTATAATCCTTTGTAATCCTCNNAAAATTTAGGAATTATTTCTATAATAAAGCCTTTGATGACTAGATATCTACATTGCAAAGGTAAATTTTTGTATATACCCACACAGAAAAAGTTCAATTTACATGCAGATTCCAGTGGAAATAAAGGGGTTGGCAGATTTCTACAGGAAAGAGCAAAAATATGAGATTGATATCCTGTTAAAGAGATAAAACATGCAAAAGTCAAATGAATTAGAGAAATAAGTGAAGATAGAGAAACTCGAGAAACCAGTAAAATCTGTACGGGAATGTATATGGGAAGTGTATATGGGACTACACAGAGATTTATACAGGAATTTATAAGGAGACCTGTATGGAAATTTACACGGGAGTTTATATGTATATGAAAATAGTGAAAGCAAGACAGGATGGTGAAATTGGTGCAGGAGACAATTCCCGAGCAGGATAAATTAAATAAAATGAAGTCTCAAAGATGGTTAAAATGTATATAGTAAAAAAACAAAAAAGAATAGATAAGAAAAAAATACAAATAATAAAAAAATTAACTTGCGGAAGTTTCCAGTAGAAGTAAAGGGGTCCCTCTTTGAGGCAGAGAGATAAATCAAAGAGTTCCAAAAAATATTTTGAAAATTATAAAAAGGGAAAACTCTCAAAACAACAAAAATAAAAAATCCTGATCCGGAACCCAGAAAGATGGCTCTAAAGTAGGAGATATATTTTTATAGAGCTGCCTGAAAGAGTCTGGATCTATATTTTCGTTTTTTGCTCTTTTAGAGCTGCAGGAACCTTTTTTTATAAGTCTACGAAGGGCACGAGGTCACAGCCTGTGCATTTAAGGCACATTGTCTTTGCAAGCGAGGGGTCTAGTCCATATTTCTTAAGGATTTCAGCTTCCATTTTTGCAAGTTTCAAAAGGCGCTCAGGAGACGGGCGTTCTGTAAAACAGTCTCCTGACCTGAGGGGATGAGGGTTCACCGGACGCAGGACAGGGATTACTCCTATTTTTGCAAGGGTTTCAATGCCTTCCCTGACAGAATCGTCACTTTCCCCAAGGCCGATTATAAAGTTGCTAAAGACCCTGTTTTTCCCGAAAACCTCTACAGCTTCTTTGAGCCTGTCCAGGATGTAATCCAGCGAAAGATCCCCGCAGACCTTTTGGAAAATCTCTCTGTCCATGGTTTCAATGTTGTACTTAACCTCAGCAGCTCCGGCCTCATAGAATTTTCGGGAACAGCCTTCCGTGGGATATACTGAAACTCCTATGGGGACATTATATTTTTTAAGGGCGGGGAGTAGTTTGAGAACGCGCTCGACTTCACCTTCAACCGAAGTTTCGACTCCGGAGGTGAGGGAAATGGCTTTAAGAGTTCCTGTCCGCAAAACATCGTCCACTATGCTCAGAACTTCCTCTTCACCCTTGACATGCCCCTGAAGTTTGGGTACAGGGCAGTATTTGCAGTCAAATATGCATCTTTCGCAGAGTGTAATAAAAGCCTGCTCAGGACAGTGCGCCGGGGCAGGTTCAAGTTTTCCTCTGACAAGCTCTTTTCCCTCATAGAGAATCGTGACCTGACCTTCATCTTTTGCTGCGGCAATGGAAAGGGGAGAATCCTTATTTATACTGAGCCTGACCCTATTTTCTCCCGCCCTGAAAAAGACTGAACTGGTGCCCGCACCCGGACCTGCAGTCGAACCTCGAGCCCTTGGAATAAGTAAAGGATCTACAGAAACGGAACCTATTGAGATAAGGAAAGCTTTTAATTCGGATGTGATTGGTGTACTTTGCATCTGGATTTCCCTCAAAACGAATATTTTCCTTACTTCCAACCTTTTTTTGATCATAATCAGATAGTATATAAATTCTTCTGCAAATATAATTTAAGCAGTGTGAAGCCATATTTGAAATAAGGAATTATTTTTCTTTGCACATTAATTTATTTTTTTAGAATAGAAAAAAGGCCGATTCGGCCCGAAAAGATAGAAATGAGCACATATAAATAAAAGAAAATAACTTAAATTTTTAAAAGAAATCGAGGAGGAATAGGATTTATGTTGAAGAAGTGGTTTTCAGTATTTGTAATATTTATGTGTGCAATTTTTGCTGCTTCCTCAGGATGCAGTGAAAATGCCGAAGACGATGTGAATGTTCCTGAAGAAACGGCTGAACTCGATGAAGAAGAAACTTCTGCTAATGACGCAGAAGATAAAACTAAAATCGAAATGGTATCTACAGGAGATTCCAGCGACTGGTGCCCTGTAGGTTCTTCCTGGAAAACAACAAACCCCCAGACAGGCGAAGAAGTAACGATGAAAGTCACAGGGATTGAGAGTATTGATGGAGTCCCAATGTGCAAAGCTATTTATGAGACAAATGTTGAAGATGAAGATTTCTCCAAAATTGAGTATCTGTGGGCTGAAGGTGGAGAAACCTATTTCTGGACAGCTTATGACGGAGAAGGAGAGATAGTCTCTGAGATGAGCCTGAAAGACGGCAAAATGAAAATTGTTGATCAGGAAGGCAATGTAATGGAGTATTCCCAGGGGCAATAAACTCCACCTGACTAAAAATTGAGTAATCCCCTGTTTTATTTTTCTGTAAAATTTCTGCTGGATTCCCAGAATTTATATTTTTCCCTCTTTTTTCGGAATTATTTTTACCTACAACTGTTCCTGCCATAATTTAGAGGATTTTAATACTGTACAATTATTTGCTTACTATAATCGTGAAACAGACTCTGTAATTATTATTCCGCACTTTCCCGGTCCCGAATATCCATATCAAACGGGATTGTTACGCTCTTTTACTGTGCTTGTTTCATAATCAATTGCCTGGAAATTAAGAAAAAATGTGGTGAAAAAAAAGGCTTATGGTTTGATCTAATAAAGTGTTTTGAAGCCGTTATATGACCCATATAACACTAGTTTTGTAGACAAAAGTTAGAATAATAGAATAATAAATTAAAGATGAAATAACATTATGTGTTACATAAATATAGAAAAGTGATATATACCTGAAGTGCATAGTATGATTTGCGTTCTCATCCCTTAAATACCCCACAAATACAAGATCTACTCCACACAAATAAAGGGATAAAGAAGAAATAGAGAAACTAAATAAAACTCGCAGCCCGTGAGTCCAAGTACCTCGATATCTCTTCCCAGACAAAATAAAGCATCTCTTATGCCGTTCGGAACTTCCAGGTTTTTGGATGGGNNCAGGAGTTCATCGATGACAGAAGAGAAAGACGAAATTGACCTTTTTCTGGATTCACAGGTAAAAACCGAAAAAGAATTGCTTCAGGAAAAATGTGAAAAAACCTATTATGCCGCATCCAGCCAGACCCGCAGAGATCTAATGAGAACGGTGTGCTTTCTCGGAAAAAGTAAAGAAGAACTTCTCAAAGAAACGGGCCTTGACGAAACTACTTTAAAGTTCCACACTGAAATTTTAATAAACTCTGATTTTCTATTTCGGGACAAAAAAGGCATCTACAGGCTGACAAAACTCGGACTTCAGGTGCTTCCGAAACTTTGAAGGATTTCTATTTTGAAATGTTTTTGAAATGTAACCTTGAAATAATTCCAAAATACATGAATAATTCCAAGACATCCTGAGATGAGTCCTACCCTGAGACAAGTTCGGACATAAATCCCGAAAACGCCTCCGTTTCAAAAACCTCATCTCTTCGGTAAAAACTAAATTTATTTTGTAATTTCTTTAAAACTCAAAAAACTCATTAATACTCACCGAAGAAGATAGACCTGTTTTAGCAGAATCTATGAAAAAGCCTTAAATAATATACTTTGCCAATTTTATATATATGAGCAAATATATTATGAACAAATATGCTATAAGTAAATATATTATACTTGTCAGCCTGACATAGAAGCTTTTTTCAGAACAATGAGGACAGAAAAACATGAAAGTCATGATCATAGGAGGCGTTTTCGGGATTTATGTCCGAACTTGTCTCAGGGTAGGACTCATCTCAGGATGTCTTGGAATTATTCATGTATTTTGGAATTATTTCAAGGTTACATTTCAAAAACATTTCAAAATAGAAA
>DUIO01000250.1 GCA_013330315.1 Methanosarcina sp.
CGGCAACATTACTTTTTACTTGCATTAATACGAAATTTGCACTTCCAGACATTAATTGGTTAACGATACAAAATATAAATAATTAATTATTTCCTTTAGAAAATATAAATTTGCCCTTCTGATAATATTCATTTTCCGAGATCTCAATGACCGGAATGGCTTTATGGTCTGCATATATTATCTAGCCTCATGAACTGCAATGTAGAAAGGCTCTCAAGGGTTCGCATGATTGCGGACTACCAGTTCGGTAAAGGCATAGGAAAAGAACTCTTCCCCGAAGGATCAACGTTCCAGTTATCCAGGACAAAAAGGGTGCGCCAGGTTCTTTATTCAGGAAAAAGAATCGCAACCGCGAGAGCAAAGGATGGTTTTTTCACACTCAGTATTGAAGGGGCTTCCGTGGTCCATAGCCTCNNTCCTTTTGTGGAGGCAGGCAAAACAGCCTTTGCAAAACACGTAATTGAAATTGATCCGGAGCTCCGGGCTGGAGAAGAGGTGCTTGTCACGGATAAAACAGATAGATTACTTGCAACAGGGCAGTTGCTCTTATCCCCGGCAGAGATTCTGGCTCTTGACGGTGGAGCAGCTGTAGATGTCCGCGTAGGGGCCGCCTCGAAAAAGGGAGAATAAAAAGAAGAATAAGCCCTCAACCACAAGGAAATCAGCTGCAGGTTGTAAAATAGGCAGGTTATAATATATTATGCAGTAAAAAATAGTTGCGGACTGCAAAATTGAAGTTAAAGTTAAAAATACAAAGGAAAAGAGTAAAGAAACTTGAGTAAGAAAATAAGTAAAAGAAAATAAATTTGAAATTTTATACAGAAAGGTAAAACGTATTTTTACTTTTTATACAAATTTTCATATAGCTAGATATAATATATAAGCTGTTATCCCTGCTGCCCAAAAATATTAATAAGCGGAAAAAATGGATAAGAATATATCATAGATAGTTATTTTTGAATGAATAATACCCTGAAATAAAATGATTGCATTATCAGCATTACGGGTTAAAGACGATTCCCTGAAATTCATACCTTAAAGCTTTAAACCAGATTGCAAAAATAGTTTCCCCCGGAGAGTGAAAAGATTTCAGAGCCAGAACAGATCTTAAAATACCTTCTGGTTCCCGACAATACCAGAATAGAAACAAGCAGGATTACAGTAGAGGGAGACATTATTGTCGGTAACCACTCCAGTATCCTGTACAGCATATCCGGAGACACGGTTATCATGGGAGAAGGAGTTTCTGTTTCCGGAGATGTAATAGCGTGCTCTGACGCCAGGATTGACATGTGGTCAAAGATAGGAAGTGGGGTAAAAGTAGGAAGGAACGCATATCTGGGAGAATTTGTCACTATTGATGGGAAACTGACAGTAGAAGGAGACCTGGACGTAGGAAAGGAAGTTAAAATTAAAGGCGGGTTTGAAGCCAAAGGCTGGATTGTTGTCAGGAACCCCGTGCCTGTAATTATCTTTTTGCTCCTGTATATAAGAGAAATGATGCGTCTCGGAAAAGGGGAAGAAGTAGAAAAAGCCCTTGAAGAACTCTTTGACGACTCCGAAGAGAGCGATGAACTCGGCGGAAAAGAGCCGAGTGAAAAAATACTGATTATTCCTGCAGGTGCAAAAATCTCTCCTGAAGCTATTGAAGTCGGAGGAGAAGCGGTTATAGGGAGCAACTGCTATCTGATAGGAAACCTTCGGGTACAATCTGCTGAAACCGGGAAAGACCTGGTCCTGAAAGGGAGCATCAATTCGGAAGGGAATATAACAATAGGAGAAAACAGTACTGTCTATGGAAATCTTGTTTCAAAGGGGCAGGTGAATGTAGGCAGGAACAGCAGGGTCTTTGGAGGGATAAAAGCCGAGTCAGTATTCCTGCATGAAAAAGCAAGAGTTGACGGGACAATAAAGGCACCTGCAGGAGTATCTTTTTTAAGGGAAGCCGGAGAAAAGCCGCCTCTTGCAGAGGTTAACGCTTTAGGTAAATCACTTATAATCGAGGCAGAAAAACAACTGAAGAGCGAGCCCAAAGAAGATCTTATAAAAGCTGTGGGTCTTGTTGAAATAAATTCTCTTATTAAAACCGGTCAGAAAGTCAAAAGTGGTTTTGTGCCGGGCATGGAAAAAAAGTCTGCCAGAACAAGATCTCTCGCGAGAACCCGGTGCTTTGCAGGGTCCAGATCGCTTAGAAAGAGACAGGAAGCCGGGGAGCACCATAGCTAATCGGAACCATTAAGTCTGGATTACGAAAGGCCCGGATCTTTTGCTCTGAACTTTTTTGAGAAAGGTAACTCCCAGATTATTGGATTTTACGTTAACTCCCGCTTCATGCGAGTCCCGATCTCGATCCTATAACAGAAAATGAACAGGATACGACGGGTATACGATCCAGACGGTAAAGAAAAATAACGAAGAAATTGAGAAATGTAGAAATCCAGGAATTATTTTACTTTCAAAGGTTTTATTCGGGTTTTGAGAAAGGTAAGGGAAAAATTTAAACTGAGAAACTAATTAATCAGGGAACTATTAAATCCAGGAGATATTTCATAGAAACTGACTGTTTATTGAAATAAAGTTTCAAAGTAAATAAAGTCTCAAAGTAAATAAAGTCTCAAAATATAATATGCTAACTGTAATGTTATAATTCTAATAAATTCTTACTACCAGGCTCTAAAATTTTACAATTATAAATTTAAGGAAAGGAATTTACTTGACAGAAAAAACTATTGATTCAGGTGACCTGCAGGAAAGGTATGATTCTATTATTGAAAAAGACTCTAAATATGTAATGCAGACTTATGGGCGTCAGCCCCTTGTTCTTTCAAAAGGTAAAGGAGCGGTTGTCCAGGATATTTACGGTAAAGAGTATATTGACTGCGTGGCAGGCATTGCAGTAAACAATGTTGGACACTGTCACCCGACAGTTGTTAAAGCAATCCAGGCGCAGGCCGAGAAGCTGGTCCATGTTTCCAATCTATATTATACTGAGATTCAAGCAGAGCTTGCTGAGAATCTTTCCTTGATTACAGGTATGGAGCGCGTATTTTTCTGTAATTCTGGAGCCGAATCCGTAGAGGCTGCAATGAAACTGGCTCGCGTAGCTACCGGGAAAAGTTCCTTTGTAGCAGCCGAACATTCTTTTCACGGCAGGACTATAGGGGCGCTCAGCGTAACTCACAAGAGCATATACAGGGACCCTTTTATGCCGCCTGTAAGTTCGGAAACCAGCTTTGTTCCATACTCCGATGCCGAAGCAATCAGGCAGACGATTTCGAAAAATACTGCAGCAGTAATCCTTGAGCCTGTTCAGGGAGAAGGTGGCGTCAATATTCCGAACCCAGGATATTTAAAGGAAGTAAGGGAAATCTGTGACGAGACTGGAACTCTCCTTATTTTCGACGAAGTGCAAACAGGCTTTGGGAGGACAGGCACCTGGTTCTGCAA
>DUIO01000173.1 GCA_013330315.1 Methanosarcina sp.
ATTTTAAGGAGTTCGGAATCGGATATAGACTCAGTTTCGAGTTTACACTTGAATTTTTCGGGCATATATTTCTCCGGATACCTGAATATATAGAGTAAAAATGTTCTTTCAAATTTAGAAGATGCTTTTTGAAAATTTATTCTATAAAATCAATTTCCGAATCCCCAAGATAGGGCAGTTCCAGAAGGGAAAGCGTTATTGAAGGGGCTTCGGAGTATTTTGCAAAGAGGATATCATAGCCGGTCTTAAGTCCCAACATGATATTCAGATCAGTACAGTCATCATTAAGGAGGAGTGCCTGTCCTATGGGATTACAGGCAGCTTCAAATTCAAAGTTGTCGGATTTTTTGATGTCGAGGCTTTCTTTTTGAAGACTGCAGACCTTGCAGCAGACTGAAAAGACCTCAAAGTACCTTGAGAGAATATCATAGACAAGCCTTGCTTCTCTCTCATGCTCTATACAGAAAGCAATTCCTATCTTACTGTACCCGAGCTTTTTTGAGTAAATTGCAATCTCCTCTAACTTTGTCCTCTTTACAGTGTCTGATTCAAGCCATGCGGATGTCTGAATCGATTTAAGATTATCACCGCTATATTCAAGTCCCGATTTGATAACAGAGCAGTTTTTGCCTATCAGACATTCCTTATTCCTGCACAACGCGCACTGCACACTTTTTCTCCCCGGGGTATTTAACACGAATAGGCATTATAATCACAAATAAACTTTGCAGGTATAAATATTTCCGTGAAAGAAATAAATATACCGGTTGAATTCATTACAATGAAAATAGATAGAAAAACTTAGTGAAAAAAGAGGAAATCCCATTTAAAAACATCAGTTAAAAATCTTATTAAAAAATCCCGTTTAAAAATAAAAGAAGAATTAAAAGTTCAGTTTAAGCAGTTTAGCTGGCTTAAGTTTAAGTTATTTTTGCCTGGCTTTTGGCAGAGGGCCCTCGTAAAGCTTTTCAAGGGAATTAACAACTTCTTCGAGTTTCTTAAAGGGGATTCCGATAAGCATTTCATCATTTTCAATATCAGTAGCTTTTCTGCACCCGAAGCAGCCAAGGGAGACATTTATTTCTCCTGTCAGGCCTGGAAGGATAGTCGTATCGGCACAGGTAGCCTGAAAAGCTGCACTGTTGAAGCTGACCCTTCCACCTTTATGGTAAGTACATGCGGGAATAATCCAGTAAATCGTTTCAGGTCTATCCACAAGAATAACAACATCAGGTTCAACCTTTGCATCCTTCAAAGGCCCTACGACAGTTGCGGTTCTGCTTTCAGGCTCGAACGCCGGGCGCTTTGCTACCATTTCGGCTGCAGCTTCAACGCTATCAAACATGCCCAGATTATAGTGAAATTCTCCGGAAGCCACTTTTTCGGGTGTAGGAATAAGCCCCAGGCTCGAAGCTCCCACGACGCAGGCGTGCTTATCCGCAGGAATTATGAAAGATTCTCCTTTTCTGGCTTTCATAATGGACTGGCAATGCCTGAGGTTTTTGTCGGGTTCATGATACCCTTCGGGCACTGGTTCCCCTTTTTTAACGACTTTTACTGACACAGGCTTGTATTTGAGGTCAAGGAACCTGACCAGTTTCTCTGCAAGCTGAGTATAATCCATGTTCTTCCCTCACCAACACTATTTAAGAATACTAACAGATTCTTTGTTTAAGGACTTATTTTCGAACAGATTTTGTGTTTAATGACTTATTTTGGTAATTATACTTTAACATCCATATTTAACTGATATAATTTTTCCATTGTGTATCTTAAAAAGACCATTTACTTTAAAGAACTATTCTATTATTTAACTTCCGAAACTATTCTCCAGAAAAAGAAAAATGATTTTTTCGTCTGATTCAATTTTATCTGGCTCAATTTAATCCGGATCAAATGAATAGGAGGAAACTGCCTGCTCTGAAAATCCTTGAGATCAATTAGGAATTCTCAGAGCAGGCGAATACAGACTTATAAGTCCGTAGCTATGCACTATTTATCCTGAAAAATAATTTTTGTTTAATGGTGGTGCGCATGGTCGTGACCATGCTCAGAACAGGTGTTTTCAACTGTTGCTCTTTTCAGGAGCCCTGTTTCCCAGGCAGTCATAGTTTCTTTTACCGTGCCCTTAGCACCTACAAAGACCTGGACTCCGTAGGACTCAAACATATGCAAAGCTTTTTGCCCGATTCCCGAACAGAGCATTGTCTCTACTCCATTTTTGAAAAGATACTCTGGAGGCAGTCCCGCTCCGCCCATGTGATTACTTTCGTTAGGTATTACATGGATTTCTCCCGTTTCAGTATCCATTATTGTATAGGTAGGGGCTTTCCCGAAATGCTGCTCTACAGGCCCTTCAATTCCGCTATTGTCTTGTGTGGGTACACATATTTTCAATATAAATCGCCTTCTTCTTTTCTTACATAGGCTTAAAAGGATTATTTTCGCTCATTAAATGCAAAAACATTAATTTCACACATATGTGCGAAAATACTGNNAAATATTTATAATTTTCTATTTGAAAAGAGAAATTGTTATATATTTATTCTGCAATGTGCATAAGTAACCTATGAAAAAATGCAGAGGAAGACCGAAATGTCCGAGGCGTGTTGAGCAAACTCCTGATGTCACATATTTCAAGCCCAGAGGAGTTCCGCTGGCAGATCTTGAAGTGATAGCCCTCACAGTAGAAGAGCTTGAAGCCCTCAGGCTTGTAGATGTTGAGGATTTGAGGCAGGAAGATGCAGCCGCCAGGGTAGGGGTATCAAGGAGAGCTTTCTGGGAAGACCTGAAAGCTGCCAGAAGGAAAGTAGCTTTTGCCCTGAGCACAGGAAAAGCAATAGAAATAAAAGGCGGTAACTATATCAGGGCTGAGGGCTGTGACATTAATGAAAATGCTGACGCGTAAAAGAGACTTATGAAAAAGGGGAAAGACTAAAAACTGCGGAAATTTTAGACAGGCGATAAAAATGACAGATAAGGTTCAACCACTGGAAAGCTTATCAAAAAAGCCCGAGGAACCGAAAATCGTAGTAAACCTCAGGCGCATCAAGCGTAAGATCATGGTAATG
>DUIO01000055.1 GCA_013330315.1 Methanosarcina sp.
CCGGAGCTGCAGGTCTTTCCTGTAACCTTGCTTGTTATTGCACTTCTCACCTTCATTAACTACCGTGGCGTTGTTGCGGCACTGACCCTGAACTTTTTCCTGACCATGATCGCTTTTATTGCAATAGTGACCTTCTTCTTCACTACTGCGTTTGGAGGAGTGGACATTCACCCAGAATATCTCTTCCAGGGAGCCCTGCCAAACGGTATGATAGGTCTCTTTGCAGCTTTGCAATTCGGACCCTGGTTCTATTTAGGGATAGAAGGGGCGGCAATGTGCGCTGAAGAATGCAAACACCCGTCAAGGGCAGTACCTCTCGGACAGCAGGCCGGAATGATCACTTTGCTTATAGGAGCGGCAATGACTCTCTATCTGTGTGCAGTGCTGATCCCTGCAGACCTTCTCGGAGTTTCCGTTTATCCGCTTTTTGAGGCTGCACAGAACAGTGGGATCTTTATCTTTATTGCCCTTCTAGGGTTGGGTACATTCCTGACATGCGTTGCCAGTGCAAACGGCTGCGTCTGTGACTCCTCACGCTCCTGGTTTGCCCTCTCCANNCAATTGCAATTACAATCCTCTCGACACTTTTCTGGGGCTACAAGTATAACCTGATCTTTGCCTTTGTGTTCTATGGCATTGCATACTTCTATTTCAGCCACAGGCACAAGAACTCAAACATAGAAAATAACTGGGCTGAGATGGGCTGGCCCTTGCCAAATAGTCCGGAAAATGGAAGAATAGGAAAGGAGGCGATGAGCGTTGGAGACGAATGACCCGGCAATGAAAAGTAAATATCATAGCAAACTTAACGGAGATACTGGTCTCGTTATAGGCATGCTTGCCTTGCTTGTGGGTGTGGAAGGATATATTATATACAATATCCTTGCAGCAACCTGGGAGATTTCTTCCAGCTTCTTCTACCTGTATATAATCTTTTTCGGACTGGTGGTTTTGATCGAAGGTATCGGATGCATAAGGGTAAGAGAATCCATCAAAAACCACATGTTTGAGTTCAAATACTACGATTGAGGAGGCGGAAGACTTGGTACAAAAGAACATTGTTGCAGAGGTCTTTGATATTGCATTTATCTTTATCCTTGCCTTTGCCTGTGTGGTTGTTCCGACAGTGCTCCAGGGTGCGGTTCTCGTTTCCTGGGAAGAAGGAGGGTCTGGAATAGGCTTTGTCTGGGACCCCGTAGGCTTCTTCAGTTTCTTGCTTGTAATAATAGCTTTCTTTGTAGTGATCCTGTACCACTCGGTAAAGCATTACAGGTATTGATGAAGCTGAAAAGCTAAAAGAAATTCGGATATTGAAGAGCTATAGAGTACTGAAGAAATCGGAAAAATATCAGAGATATTGAGAAAATATTAAAGATATCGAAAAAACTGAATAATACTGGAAATATTAAAAAAACCGTAAAAAAGTTAACTGAATGTCTGCCTGAAGGAAAATCAGGCAGACAATGTTTTTAAATTTTTTGGAGCAAGGTAAAATTTTATATTTCTGTTTTTAAATGCGACATATAATCAGGTTTTATCGCATGAGCATGGTCTCCCTGAAAAGAGGGAATTATTCAGGGAGCAATGGAGGGATTTTTTGTGGATTTTCCAGAAAACACGGATGGCTTCTACTCAAGGGAGTGTGAACGCTAAACCCTCTTCGGAGATACGGTCGCACCACCAGGGATGTATCCTGAAATCTCAGGTCCGCACCTCGTTTAGAAAGTATACTCGAGCTTCTTAACTCCTGAGAAGCATGAGTTTCTGGTTCGTTTTACAATACAAGATAAAAACTAATGATATATAAATTTTATTGCTCTAATTTCATCTTAAGGAAGATAGTATATATATTTTGTTATTTTAAAGAGATTAATAATAGAATTATTTATATAGAATACCTCGATGATCAGCATAATGAGAGAAAGGTATAAAAAGGATGTACTCACATCCAAAATAAATTCGAAAAAAGAGAGAAAAAATATTAGGAAAAATATAAAAACCCGTTAAGTTTTAAAGAAAAACATTTGATTATAAACCTCAGGAGAAAGTAGAAGTTAATCTTTCGAGCTGAATTCTTTCACTGGTAGCATCCGTAAGTATAGAATCCGTTTCTGATATTTTCACAATAAGACGTGCAACATCCTTATCTGTTTCTCCGGAATCTATAAGAGCTTCGATAAGCCCTTCAAGGATATCGGTACCTGAAAGCCCTTTTTCAATAATCATTTCATCTATAATCTGGCGACCTCTGGAGAAGTCCCCTGCAAGAGCGGCTTGAAGTAGCGAGTCTACAGTTTCGTCCCTGCTTTTCATAGTAGCTTCAAAGACTATTTCCTCTGTGATTTCTGCACCTTCTGCCTTCATAGCAGCGAGCTGGAGAGTCTGGACAGCTCTTGCAACATTTCCTTTAGCAAGATAAAGGATAGCATCGAGTGCTCCTCCGGAAAGTTTCAATTCTTCGGCAATAGAAATTCTTTCGATATAAGGTTTCAGGAGAGGATCAGAAACATAAGCAAAAAAAACCTGAAGGCCCCTTGAGCGGAGAGGGGAAATGAGTTTCGAAGGTCTCGTAGTGGAAAGGACAAACCTGCAGGTTGAACTGTACTTTTCCATAATCCGCCTGAGAGCGTGTTGAGCGTCAGAACTCAGGGATTCTGCATTATCGATATAGATAAGCTTATAATCAGCATCGAGAGGGGCCGTTCCTGCATATTCGTTAATAATTTCCTTANNTTCCGGCATATTCGTTAATTATTTCCTTAAAAATATCGATCACGCTTTTATAGATCTTCTTCGGGTCATCGGTCCCAATAAAGCGGACAAAACGGCGGTCCCTTACAAGATAGCGTTTCCCCTGATCAAAAAAATCAGAAGCATTAAAATATGTAAAATTGTTCTTCCAGGTGTCCTTATAGAGTTCCCTGGCAAGAGCAAGAACAGCTGTTGTTTTTCCTGAGTTTTCAGGTCCATAGAAAATAAGATGGGGCAGGGTCCTGGACCGAACCAGGTCGGATAGCGTCTTTACGGCATGCTCGTTTCCGAGCAGTCCTTTGAGAGTGTCTGTCCTGTATTTTAAAGTCCAGAGGTCCTGCATTGATTTCACCTTTTTTT
>DUIO01000161.1 GCA_013330315.1 Methanosarcina sp.
TACAGGAGAACCCACCCGTATAAGATTTTTAAAAAATAGCTTAAAAAGCTTTAAAGCGCATAAAAGTCTCTTTTTTCAGGCTAATTTCTCACGTACGAAATACTCTTAATCTTTTTTCATGTTAAAAATATTTTATGAAATAATTTTAATTATTCCGACAGTTTAATCTCGGATTTTTTATATATAGCCTGAAGTTTAACTGAAATTTTACTCGAAAAAGAGAAATTAAGCTCTGATAAAATTGATGAAAAGGTATTNNGTTTTTTGGACTTTCATAAATGTGACATATAAATGTGATCTGTACAAATGCATCCGGCATAAATGCGACCTGTGTAATTGCAACCTGTGTAATTGCATCCGGCATAAATATGACCTTTTAGGATCTAAGCGAATTAAGCAGTATATATTCCGGATTTAGAGGACAATATTTCATAAAAATTATAATTACGATAATTATTTATTCATTTGTAAATATAACCAACAACAGATGGAGCATATTCAGTCCCGGGCTTTCGTTAATCAGGGTTAATTTTTTGGTTAAAAACTTGTTTTATATTTTATAGATTTACTGGCTATGTTCCAGCTTGAGGGTTAAACATTATGATTGGGGGGAAAAATATGGGCTACTGTACAAATATAAGAACTGAACGTGGCTGTTTCTGCACTTTTGTTCCGCCATATATTCTTGAAAACCTGGCAAAAGCAGGAGTTGAAGATGCAACTATGACTATTCATCAGGATATGTTGAGCCGCAAAGAAAGGGAATCCGAAATCCCGAGCATAGGAATACTTATGGGTGTTACTCCGGCAACGGGGAGGTCTTCCAGGCATGTATATGATTCCGGGAACGGGATGGATTATCAAGTAAAGTTAGTTATGAGCGAAGGGGGTCCGGTTGTAGCGGATGATGCCGTAAATAATGCTTATGATTATATAGGGAACTTCCGTGACTACTTCAAAACAGAGCTGGGCCGCGATTCCATAGATAATAAAGGGATGGATATAATATGCAATGTCCACTTCGGTGTAAAATACAATAACGCCTTTTTTAATGGCAAGGAGATTACTCTTGGGGATGGGGACGATGTAATATTCTCCAGTTTTGCCAAATCTCTTGAGGTGATAGCGCATGAGCTGGGCCATGGTATTGTGCAGTGGACAGCTGACTTTGAATATCGTAATCAGTCAGGCGCTTTGAATGAGCATTTTGCTGATGTTTTTGGGAGCGTAGTTACTCAGCATATTGAAAAATCAACTGCGGAGGATGCAGACTGGTTGATAGGCGATGAAATTATGGGGCCAAAATTGTACGGAGAAGCTCTTCGCTGTATGGCTTCTCCAGGAACTGCATTTGACAACGACCTGATGGGCAAAGACCCGCAGCCTGACCATATGAGAGACTATTATAAGGGCCCCAATGATAACGGGGGAGTGCATATTAACAGCGGAATTATGAACAGGGCCTTTTACCTTGCATCAAAAGAACTCGGAACAAACAACGCAGCATTAATCTGGTATACTGCTTTACAGAATCTCTGGCCCACAGCAAGTTTCAATGATGCTGTCGCACAAATCGTCAGAGCCACGCAGCTGCTCATAAAACGTGGAAGAATAAAAAGCGGAGCCACACAAAAAGTAAGGGCAGCATTTAAAGAAGTAGGGCTTCCGGCAAGAGACGAAAGCGGTATCCCTGGAATTCCTACTGCCCAGCTGATACAGTTTTAATTCTCATATCCCCTATGCTTCAAAAGTACAGGGACCCGATACAAACAGGAACTGTTGGTTATATGCACGTAGAGTTTGAATCTTCAGGCGGGTATGCTAATATCAATCTAGTATACCGCGGTGATACCAGTACACTTCCTCCGGAAGTTTCCGGCAGACTCTTGAGGCTTATAGAAAGTTCAGGAATTTTCGAACTTCAGCAGGATGAGATTGCACCTATCAAAATTGGCCCCCCTGATATATTTTCTTATAAACTTACACTTTATGAAGGGGGAAAGAAGAAGTCATTATCTTTTAACGATACTACAGTACCTGACCAGTTAAAACCCTTATTAGAGTTTTTACAGGAGCTTGCATGGGATCAGCTCAGGAACAAATAATTTTTCGGGATAGTTTAGGGTGATAAGACAACCTGAGATATAAGGCAACATAAAAAAAGAAGGCAATCTTTCAAATTAACCAGAAATTCATATTTTTTAGTTTTATTTGAGTTACTTTGCATTCGAATGATACCGGCAATATGGACAAGCGAATCAAAGAGTGGGGTAATTTAATGATTGGTATAGCAGCTGCCTTTGAAAAGGTGAAAATTCCGGGGACTGAAGAAAATTTTGGGACCGGCTGGCTCCCTCCTTTACCTTCTTTAAAAGATTATACGGAAGAAAGCGCTAAGATTCCAGAGATGGCAAAAAAACTTGGCATTCCGCCCTCCAGTGTGGAGCCCGAAGCTCTGGAACTACCCATTACGGTAGATCTAAGAGACTGGTGTTCGCCTATTGAGAACCAGCTGGACCTGGGTTCCTGTACTGCCCATGCAGGTGTAGGGGTGATAGAGTACTTCCAGCGGCGGGCTTATAATAAGTATATGGACGGCTCAAGGC
Source organism: Methanosarcina sp. (assembly GCA_013330315.1). Classification (GTDB taxonomy): domain Archaea; phylum Halobacteriota; class Methanosarcinia; order Methanosarcinales; family Methanosarcinaceae; genus Methanosarcina; species Methanosarcina sp8098u. The sequence goes on from DUIO01000161.1 coordinate 2,607, forward strand.
TCTTTGTCTATNNCGACCAGAAACCTGATGGGAGTTAAAGGAGATACCGGAGCCTGGCTCCGAAATACAATGGGCGCAATGACTCTTTGCGGTGTCCCGCCTGAAAAATATCATCCTTACACTAACAGGAGAGTCCCGGGGCCAGAAGGAGAACCTACTTTTGATGATGAGCCTTCAAGTTTTGTGTATTCACTTGCCGACAATTTCGGAGCTCTCAATTACTTCTGCCATGATCCCCAGGGCATGAATTTACCGCCTTCAGATGTAATCATCAGCTTAAAAAAGTACCTGGCGGCAGGAATTCCCTCAATGTTTGGCTTTTATGGTTTTTCTTCATTTAATGATACGGACCTTAAAGGCGGAATTCCTTTCCCCGGGCCCGAAGAAAAAGCGATATGGGGCCATGCGGTCGTTGCTGTAGGGTATGATGATAATATAGAAATAAAAAATACTATCAGCAACGTGGAAACAATCGGTGCCCTCCTGATCCGCAATTCCTGGGGCACGGAATGGGGAGACCAGGGATACGGCTGGCTGCCCTATAAATATGTTCTGAGCAATTTTGCACTGGACTTCTGGTCCCTTATTTCAATGAACTGGGTCGAAACAGGGAATTTTGGATTCGAATTTTGACAATTAGAGAAAATAAAGCTTTTAAAAGTTAGAAAAATAACTTTCGGCCTGCCAAAAGCAGTAAAAAATAAAAACAGTAAAATATGCACTTTTTGATCCGTCAGGACAATAAAAAACAGATAATTATCAAGCTATACATACCTGCATTGCCCCGGCTCACGACACCGCATATTCAGAAAAATATATTGCAGAAAAAATTTCGGAAAAAGTTTGGAGCCCTCAGGTTCCCTGAACCCGGAGGACTTTTTTCAGAAAAATACGGGTCAGAGGAGCTTGTCGAGCTCAGATGCCAGTACACTACCCTGGGTTACGCCCATAAAACGCTTCACTTCAGTCCCATCCTTCTGAATTATCAGGGTTGGGACAGCGTGTATGCCGTACTTTGAGGCAAGCTCCTGGTTTTCATCGACATCGACAACTTTAAACTCAACCTTATCCCCATATTTTTTCTCGAGCTCTTCAAGAATAGGTTTTTGCATCCTGCAAGGTCCACACCATGTTGCGGAAAAGTCCAATAACATCGGTTTCATAAAATCACCTGCAATACTTGAAACGTCTGAGACTTTTTCTGTTCTTATTGTCTACCCTGGTCAGCGCACAAAGGGATCGTATATATGCGTCCGTACGGCACAGCTGCCAGAAACCCAATCCTGACTGATAGAGTCTGAACGTGGAATTACCAAATACAGGGTCGGGACTCAATTTGTATATATTATCTTCGAGAATATATAACGCTTATCTCAGTCATGCGAGCCTGTATTTAAACTTATTCCGAAAAGGGAGACACAGCAAGCTTTCACCGTTTTTATTTGTCCACATCTTCTTTTTGGTATCTGATGATATTACCGAAGTACATGCAGCCTTCCATTGAAATCGTCGGCATCTCAGGAGTCTCGTCAATCATTTCTACCGGGGCGCCACGGATAAGCACACAGGGAACTCTTTCTCCAGCTTCCCCCATAAGGAGTTCGGCAGCAGAAACAAGGTTATCCGCCGCTGCTTTGTAAGTCAGGCGGAGGGGTTTTCCATAAATATCAAAAGTTCCCCTTGCATCTTCCACAGGCACAAAACCCGAAACTCCAAGTGCAATTCCTGTGCATCCAAGCCGCAGAGGCTGCGTCCTACTGTCCCCTATGATCACTCCCAGCCTGCACGAATAACGCTGTTCAAGCTTTTTCCGGATACTCTCGGAACTCTGCCTCGGGTCCCTCGGGAGCAGGACTACATGCCCCTCAGGAGCGTTTGAAGCGTCTATTCCAGCATTCGGAGAAAGAATGCCCTTTGTAATTGTAAGTGCTGCTCCGGGGACGCCTCCGAAGAGCTCGTCGCATTCCTGAAGTACAAGCTCCATTTCTCTAGGGTCTATCCCGTATTTCTCTCCAAGAGATAGAGCTCTTTCCCCAGGCGTGACACTGGCAAGCTCAACAATTCTGTTTTCTGCCGTGCCGACAGCAGATTCGGCCAGCACAAAGATATCCCCGTCAACCGGAACGATGCCTGCAGACCGTAAAGAAGCTTCAATGACCTGCACGATGTCGTCCCCTGCTTTTATAATAGGGGTCTTAATCCCGAACATCTGGATAGAAGTAATTTCTGGACTCATTTTGATGCCTTTAAAAAACTGTGATTGATCTCGCTTTTAAAAAATAAAGCTGATACGGATAGAATCAAACCGTAAGATACTGGAAGGTATTGATAAATGTATCCGAAGGTTAGGATACTCCTGATGGAAATAAAAAAGCTTTGAAATAAGATATAAGCTCGAAAGACGTTAGATTCGGGCAGTACTATGAGTGTCTAAAAATATATTTTTAATACATATAGGATATAAAAGAAGCAACTGCCTTTTTCAGGGCAGTTGCTTGCAAAGGACAGTTATGCTCGGAATAATTTCTGGAATAAAG
>DUIO01000264.1 GCA_013330315.1 Methanosarcina sp.
TCGACCTCGGTATGGCTATAGGAGCGGATGTTTCCCAGGGAGCTCCAAGTGACGCTCTTGAGTATACAGCTGCAGCAGGAGGAGTTGCCTGTCTTATCGGGAGAAAAGAATCCGAGATTGCTGCCATCATCGAAGATACATACTCTTTTACAACAGATACTCCTGACTTCTGGAGAAGGGAAGGAATGCCTTACCCCGAACACGGAGGACGTTTTACGGGAGACCCCGGGTACTTCAAGCACGTAACAAACGGCGCAAAAGGTCTGCTTGAAAAACTCGGGACAAAGCCTGAAGATTATGATTATGCAGTCTTCCACCAGCCGAATGGAAAATTCCCGAGCAAGGCTGCAAAGATGCTGGGGTTCACAAAAGCTCAGATCACTCCCGGACTTGTTGTTCCGAAAATAGGAAACACCTATTCGGGCTCCTGTCTGATGGGAATTGCTGCAACCCTTGACCAGGCAAAGCCAGGGGACAGGATATTTGCAACCGCCTTCGGGTCAGGAGCAGGGTCTGACGCATTCAGCATAACAGTTACTGACAGGATTGAGGAAATCCGAAACAGGGCTCCGACGGTTTCCGAACTTATAAAGGATCCTGTATACATCGACTACGCAAGGTACGCCAGGCATAAAGGCAAGATCCGCCTGGCTTGAAAACGGGGTGAGTATAATGAGAGACGTAGCAATTATCGGAGTAAAGAATACCAAATTCGGTGAACTCTGGGAACGCTCTTTAAGAGACATAGTTGTAGAAGCCGGAATCGGAGCAATTGAAGATGCAGCTGTAAGTGGAAAAGATATTGATGCCCTTTACATTGGAAATATGAGTGGAGGGCGCTTTGTTGAGCAAGAACACATAGGAGCTCTTATTGCGGACTATTCCGGGCTTTCAAGGAACCTTCACGTCCCGGCTACCAGAGTGGAGGCCGCCTGTGCGTCCGGAGGGCTTGCCCTGCGCCAGGCTATAATGTCCGTAGCTTCAGGTTACAGTGACATTGTAGTTGCAGCAGGTGCAGAGAAAATGACAGATGTAGGGTCCGAAGAAGCATCCTCAGCTCTTGCAGCAGCTGCTGACCGTGAATGGGAAGGCATGGCAGGAGCAACATTCCCAGGTCTTTATGCAATGATTGCAAAGCTGCACATGCATAGGTACGGAACCACAAGCGAGCAGCTTGCAGAAGTGGCCGTAAAGAACCACAAAAATGGTTCTTTTAATCCAATTGCTCAGTATAAGAACGTGATCACCGTAGATGATGTGCTGAAATCAATAATGGTGGCCGATCCATTACATATCTTTGACTGCTCCCCGATAACGGACGGAGCGTCAGCACTTGTCCTGGCGCCTGCAGAAATCGCCCACAAGTATACCGATACTCCCATTTACATTAAGGCAACAGCACAGGCAAGTGACACGATTGCCCTGCATGACAGAAGAGATATCACAACCCTTGATGCAACCGTAATGGCTGCAAAGCGGGCATATTCTATGGCAAAACTGGCCCCTCAGGATATCGACCTTGTCGAAGTACATGACTGCTTTACCATTGCTGAGATCTGTGCAATTGAAGACCTCGGTTTTGCTGAGAAAGGTAAAGGCGGGATTGTCACCGCAAACGGAGAAACTGCAATCGGGGGCAGGATTCCTGTTAACACATCCGGCGGTCTGAAGGCATGCGGACATCCCGTAGGAGCAACAGGTATAAAGCAGGCTGTAGAAGTCGTAACCCAGCTGCGCGGAGATGCAGGTAAGCGCCAAGTTGCAGGAGCCGAGTACGGGATGACCCATAATGTAGGAGGGTCTGGAGCGACAGCAGTAGTACATATTTTCTCGAGGGAGAGGTGATATCCGATGTCCTCTGTTCCAAGATTCTGGAGAAACCTCGGCAGCAGGTACAACCTTGAAGGAACCCGCTGCAAGGAATGCGGGGAATATTTTTATCCCCCACGCAATGTTTGTGTAAACTGCAGGCGTATGGGCGAACTTGAACCATTCAAATTCAAAGGCACAGGCGAAATCGTAAGTTATACTTTGATTCATACTGCTGCTGAAGGCTTTGAAGGCCAGGCTCCGTATACTCTTGCAATTATCAAACTGGATGAGGGACCCCAACTAACTTCTCAAGTAGTTGGCAATCCTGATAAAATCCAGATTGGAACACGGGTCAAGTCCGTGTTCAGAAAGCTCGGGGAAGACGGTGACCGCGGAATGATTTACTACGGCACCAAATTCGTCCCTGTAGATGCCTGATGTCTCCGGATTTCACCCGTGTGACCCCAACATTTAATAACGGATTGAATTAACCATGATTTAACCGGAGATGTCTGGAATTATGATTGAAGTGGAAGTCAAGGTAAGAGCGGATCATTCAAAGATCCGCCCTCTTCTTATTGAAATGGGGGCAAGTAAAATTGGGATTGAAGAACAATCAGATGTTTATTTTGCAGCTCCCTACCGGGACTTTGCAAAAACCGATGAGGCGTTAAGGATCCGCTCTCTTGGTGGGCAGGCCATATTGACCTACAAAGGTCCTAAACTTGATAAAGTTTCCAAAACCCGAGTAGAGCTCGAAACACCTGTTGATGGAATTATTACGGCAAAAATCTTTCATGCGCTGGGCTTTCAGAAAGCCGGTGAAGTCCTCAAAAAAAGGGAAATTTTCAGGGCAGAGGAGATAATAGTCTGTCTTGACAGAGTTGAAGGTCTCGGGGAGTTTCTGGAAGTAGAGCTTGATGTACCGGACGAAATAAATCTTGAAAGCTCAAGGGCCAGATTATTTAAATTTTTATCTCAGTTTGGCCTGGGCGAAAATGATTCTATTCGGACTTCTTACCTTGAAATGGTGCTGGAAAAAATAAATTAAAGCTGCTTCAGGCTTAACGCTCTGGAATTTTTAACTATTTTGTTTGTGAGCTAAAAGGCTTTTCTTACTTCAACATTTCTTTTTTGTGTCCGGACTGCACACCACTAATTCTAAATTTTTGTATATGAACGGACTAAAATTTTATATACCGCTAACTGCTAGTATTTTATAACTAACTTTTATTTTGGGGTGGAAAATGAGTGCAGCAGAGATTTTATATAACAGTAAAGCTATCTCGCCGGTCTTTGGGGTTGCTTTATTAGTTCTTTTAACTGTTGTTTTTGCATATGCCATAGGTTCCAGCAGCATTACTGGAATTTTGCAGTCATATTCCACAGGTCTTGGAATGGGTGGCAGGCTCGACAGTGGTGAGCTTGAAGGAAATACGATAAAGCTTGAACACAATGGTGGAGAGCCATTTGCATTTCAAAATGATACGAAAGTAGTCGTAGAAGTTGAGGGAGATAGTTTCGAACTGAACATTTCCCATTTATATGGTACAACCCTGACTGCCGGAGATACTGTAACCCTTTACCTGACTCCCAGATATCCTGAAGACATCGGCAAACTTGATACTGTTACTGCAGGAGATAAGATCGTTCTCAAGGTAGTTGACGGGCAGAAGAGACTTATGGTCTTAAGGCAGGAAGTAGTCGTCTGATCACTTCCTGCCATACGTCTTTATGCCCATATGCAGAGTGGGCATGAAGGCGAATACCAAGCTTTTGTTTTGAACTGTTTTAGTCAGAACCTTAACTTTATATTCTTTTATGTTTCTACGTTTTTATATTTTTATTCCATTCTATTTCTATTTCTATTTCTATTTTTTATAATTCACCTGATCCTGGACCCCGGCTTTATCTCTTTATCCGGCATCAGGGCTGACACGATTGCTCCTCCGTCATCAGCTGCGAGCATCATGCCGTTAGATTCAACTCCGCAGAGTTTGGCAGGTTTCAGATTAGCGAGTATGATTACGGACTTGCCGACAAGTTCTTCGGGAGTATAATATGAAGCCATGCCTGCAACAAGCTGCCTCGGCTTTTCCTCTCCTATATCCACTTCAATCCTCAGGAGTTTTTTTGACTTCTTTATGGGTTCAGCAAGGAGTACCTTTCCTACCCTGATGTCAAGTTTTGCAAAGTCATCGTAATCGATCATGGGAAGAGTTTCGATCTGTACTTTTTCTTCTGCCTTTATGGTTTCTCCGGTTTTTTCAGCTGCCTTTGCCTCTTCAGAAGGTCCCATTCCTTCGGACTTTGAGGGTTCCTTTCCATTTCCTTTTGCTGCATTTTTCTTTGCATTCGCAGCTGCTACACGCTGATTTGCAATCTCTTCCATTTTTCCTATCCTGTCATCTTCCAGCTTCGTAAAGAGAATTTCAGGTTTTGCAAGCTTTATGCCCACTTTCAGGGGTACGAGAGCTTCTTCATAATTAGTGGCATGTATATCACTTTCATGCCCAAGCTCTTTCCATGCTTCTTCCATAGTCTGAGGGAGCACGGGTTCAAATATAAGGCTCAGGGCTTTTACGAGATGAAGGCAATTATAGACAACCTGTCCGCATGCCGCTTTGTCCTCTTTTATCAGCTTCCAAGGCTCGTGAGACTGGAAGTAAGTGTTTCCGAAAGATGCAAGAGTCATTGCAGAATCAACAGCTTTCTTGAACTCGTATTCAGCCATTGCAGCTTTGACTTCTGTCAGAGTCTTTTCTATTTCTTTCTGGATTTCAGGCTCCAGTTTTCCTTCCGGGACTTCTCCATAGTTCTTGAAAGCAAAGAGCATTGTCCTGTAAAGGAAATTTCCGAGTACCGCTACCAGCTCTGTATTAATCTTTTCCTGAAGCACGCGCCAGGAGAAGTTCAGTTCCTTGGTATGGGATGTGTAGCTTGCAAGATAATATCTGAGAAGGTCGGGGTGGAAACCGTGCTCAAGGTAGTCTTCTCCAACCCAGACAACATAGCCTCTGGTCTTGGAGAATTTCCTGTCTTCTATCTTGACCATTCCCGAGGCTACAACGGCTGTAGGTACGGAATATTCTGCACCGTTAAGCATGGCAGGCCAGAAAATACAATGATGGTAAGTAATGTCCCCTCCGATAAAGTGGACTATTTCTCCATCTCCTTTCCAGAACTTTTCCCAGGAATCTCCTGCCTGTGCAGCCCATTCCTCGGTAAAAGCGATATACCCTATCGGGGCATCGACCCATACGTAAACTACAAGGTCATCGTGTCCCGGGAATTTAACTCCCCATTCCAGATTCCTTGTAATGCACCAGTCCGTAAGTCCCTGCTTTACCCAGCCAAGTGCATAATTGATCGCATTGATAGTCCCTCCAAGGTCATTTGAGAGGTAGTTCATCAGGTAGTCGCTGAATTCGGAAAGTTTGAAAAAGAAATGCTCCTGCTGACGATACTCTGCAGGGCCTCCGCAAATAGTACATACCGGGTTCTGAAGCTCTCCCGGTTCAAGATGTTTTCCGCAGCCCTGGTCGCATTCATCTCCTCTGGCAGTTTCTCCGCAATGGGGGCAGGCTCCCTCAACATAGCGGTCAGGAAGAAACCGGTTGCATGCCGAGCAGTAAGCGATCTCTATGATTTTCGGGTAAACATAACCTTTTTCAATCAGCCTGTTTACAATGTCAAGTGTCCGGTTATGATTTTCAGGGTCATCCGTTGTCCCGAATGCGTCAAAATAGACCCCAAGCTGCTTGAAAGTCTCATCAAAGTGTTTATGGTAAGTTTCCACAAGTTCTTTAGGGGTGATCCCCAGCTCTTCTGCGTTTACGACTATAGGAGTGCCGTGAGTATCCGAACCGCAGACAAAAGTAACCTCCCTTCCTTCTTTCCGCAGTGCACGGACATAAATATCGGCGGGCACATAGGTCCTGAGGTGCCCAATATGTGCCTTGCCGTTGGCATAGGGCAGGCCACAGGTAACGAGTACGGGTTTACTGGATGAGTTTGACATTCTTATCTCCATATATTTTTATAAGTGTATCTCTTCTGGATGACTGCAATTCTGAAATATATTTCGCTATTATGNNCATAAATAGTTGCTCTGACAATTCAAACCTGTTGAAGTAACCCTTTTATTTACGGGCTTTTAAAAAATATATATTTGGTAGTTCATCCTTCCGGAGAATCTGCCTGCCCATTTAATAGAGTTTTTCAGCAGTGTATGCATTGACCGGAAATTTAGAGAAAAAATCCAAGAAAAGCGGTCCTGTAAGATATGAATGACGAAAATGTAAGTCCAGAAAATCCGAATTCAAAAAACATGAGTCCGGAAGAAGTATCTGGAGATGACCTTTCGAGAAGTAATGCTTTCAATAAACAAGAGAGTGTCATTCCTGAAAGGGGTATTTCAGACAATACCATCAAGGAAAGTTCCTCAGATTCCTATTTTGCTCCTGAAACGCAAGGGACGGCAAAAACGGATCCTCAGGAACCCTCTTCCCTTAATTCTGATAATAAAACGATTAAAAGCGAGCGTTTAAGCATGAATTCGGGCTCTTCTCCTTCCGTACAGAAAAAGAAGCGAAGCAGTACGTCCTATGTTCTGGTCTTACTGGCTCTGGTCACTATTATTCTGGTCAGTATGGCTGCCATTTTTTACGGCCTCGGTTTCGGAGGAAATCTCGGAAGCTCGGAGAAGATAGCGGTAATTTATGTACAGGGCTCCATGCTCACCGGAAACGTTCCAGCCGGGCTTGGCTATGCAACTTCAGAGGAAATTTCTGAAAATATCCACAGTGCAGTAGCGGATGAAAATGTCAGGGCAATAGTGCTCCGGATAAATAGCCCTGGGGGGTCTCCTGCAGCTGCCCAGGAAATTTCCATAGAGATCGAAAAAGCCCAGGAACAGGGTATTCCGGTTGTCGTTTCCATGGGGGATCTTGCAGCCAGCGCTGCCTATTATATTGCTGCGCCTGCAGACTATATCTTTGCAAATCCTTCTACGAGTACGGGGTCTATAGGAGTTATATGGACCTTCCAAAATATGTCAGGTTTTTATGAACAGGAGGGAATAGATTATTATATCTCAAAGTCCGGAGAGTTCAAGGATATGGGGGGGACATGGAGAGGGCTTACGGATGAAGAAAAAGAATATGCTGACAGCGTTGTTATGGATAGTTATGAAGATTTTGTCACTCAGGTTTCAGAAGGGCGTGACCTGAGCCGGAGCGAAGTCAAAGAACTTGCAGATGGGCGAATTTACACAGGGCTAAGAGCAAAAGATCTCGGGCTTATAGATGATTTCGGAAACCTGTATGATGCAATTGATAAGGCTGCAGAACTGGGAGGAGTTCAGGGTGAGCCAAAAGTCATATACATGAACAGGCTGAGCCTCTCAAAGTTACTTCTCGGTTCGGAATCCGGGACTTCGGATGAAGAATCCAGTCCGTCTGTCAATTACTTTGAAAAAAGTCCTTATGGGAGAATTCTTGCCTGCATAAGGTAATTATCATCTCTCTTTTTTCATTGTTTTTGTTTATTTTTCGATTTTTCGACTTTTTATAGTAAACCTGTGGTCCAAGAATAGCAAAATATATATTAGCTAACATGCAGGATATTTCGGGCTTAATATGCTGGAACTGAAATTTGTACGTAATAACCCCGACATAGTTGGGCGTGCTCTAATCAACAGGAATATGGGCACCGAGCTTATAGACAGCCTTCTTGAATATGACGCGGCATGGAGGGAATGTCTCGCTGAGGGTGACAGCCTGAAGCATAAGCGAAATGTGATCACTCGCGAGATAGCGCAGCTTAAGAAGGAAAATAAAGATGCCGAATCCAAGATAGATGAAATGCAGGGCATCAACAGTCGCATTAAGGAACTGGACGATAAAATACGCGACTATAAATCAAAAATAAATGAAATAATGCTCAGCATCCCCAATATCCCTTCTGATGCCACACCGATAGGCAAGGATGAAAATGATAATCCGGTTGTAAGGGTAGTCGGAGAGCCGAGAGAGTTCACATTTACTCCAAAGCCGCACTGGGAACTGGGAGAAGAACTGGATATACTCGATTTTGAAAGAGGAGCAAAAATCGCAGGGCAGGGCTTTACAGTTTATAAGGGAATGGGTGCCAAACTTGAAAGGGCGCTCATAAATTTCATGCTTGACGTACATGCCTCACAGGGCTATCTTGAGGTTTTTCCGCCTGTCCTTATCAACGAAAAAGCCATGACAGGCACAGGGCAGCTTCCTAAGTTCAAAGAGGACATGTACCTTTGCGCTGACGGCTATTATCTTGCCCCGACAGCAGAGGTCCCGGTAACTAACCTTTATATGGATGAGTACATGGAAAACTTGCCTGTATTCCTTACCGCTTATACTGCCTGCTTCAGACGCGAAGCCGGAAAACACGGTCAGGATACAAGAGGCATTATCCGCCAGCACCAGTTTAACAAGGTCGAACTTGTCAAGTTCGTGAAACCTGAAACATCCTATGAAGAGCTGGAAAAACTGACCCTTGACGCCGAAGAGATCCTTAAACTCCTTAAGCTGCCCTATCGCGTCGTAAGCCTCTGTACGGGCGACCTTGGGTTCTCGGCTGCCAGGACTTATGACCTTGAAGTGTGGGTACCTGCACAGAAAAAGTACAGGGAAATCTCTTCATGCTCGAATTTCGAGAACTTCCAGGCAAGGAGAGCAAATATCCGCTTCAGGACTCCTGAAGGTCCGCAGTTTGTCCACACGCTTAATGGCTCCGGCCTTGCCGTTGGCAGGACTGTTGTCGCAATACTTGAGAACTATCAGCGTGAAGACGGCAGCATTGAGATTCCTGAAATCCTCAGGCCTTACATGGGCGGAGCTGAGGAAATCAGAAAAAATTGAGAGCCGGTGAATCCTCGATAAGAGTCCGTTAATTCTCGATAAGAGCCTGTTAATCATTCAGGCTCTACTATAGCCGTCTATACGCCCGCAAAATGAAAGGAACAAAAGGCGAAATGTTCATTTGAACATCCTGTGATTAACGGGTATCTATTCTTTTTTCATTGCCCGTTCTTATTTTTCTTTAAACATTTTTCATAACTTGGAGCCTTATTCATAATTCCCTGCATTTTTTCTGCAAATCTTGTCAAAGAGAATGATATTGTCAAGGATTAAAGAACCGCTCCAGCCAAGTGGAATTGCCCATGCCGGTTTGCCTGTGGACTTATCCACCTGTTCAGGGAGAAGCCCTGTGCTGGTCGCTCCCGCAAGCGCCCACCTGAGGCACTTAATCCCTTCCTCAGTCAGTTTTTTTGCCTCTTCGGCATATGGTCCTTCTTTTCCGTTGGGAAGGTCAAGGACAAAAGCAAACATAGCCTCTGAGAGCCAGAGAGTGGTTACTATCCATGGGTTTCCGTCGATATAGGTGTCGTTTTCGTAACGCTTGATTCCGTAACCCGTATTTATGGGAATTGAAAGTTTTTTCTGGATATTTTCTATCAGGAAAAGGATCATATCCCTTTCTACAGGGTCTTTCGGGGAGAGCATTCCAAAGGGCATATAAGCGCCCAGTATACTCGCATCGATAGTTTTATCCAGCTTTTCATGAATGATTCCTTTTGCAAAGTAGCCTTCTTGAAGCCAGAAACGGTCAATTGTAGCCTGCTTGATAAATTCGGCTCTCTTTTTCCAGCGCCTTGCCATGCCGGACTCTCCGTTTTCTTCTGCAAGGTGTGAAGCGCCCATAAGCCCTGCATAGATCGAAGCATTGGTATATGTGAAAATTCCGTAATAGGTCTCCCAGAGGTCCATACAGCTCTCATGCAGACCTGATTTGGTCCGCTTCATCAGGTATTCGGCAGCCCTGAGGACAGAGACCCATACCTCTTCCAGAAACTCAACCTTTTTCAGGCCTTCAAGGATCCTGTAATACACGTCCATGGCATGAAGTGTGGACCCTGTCTCGTCTATCTGGGTTGAATAGTCAAAATTTCCCCAGGAAGGGGCGATGTCCCCATTGAGCCAGTACCTCTGGAACCATGAACCGTCAGGCAGCTGGGTCCGGATACACCATTTGAAGAATCTGTCGCAATATTCGGGATATCCGGAATGCTTGAGGGCCAGGACTAACTCCGAAGTATCTCTATTCCAGCAAAACCCATATCCACCGCATTTCTCAAAGTTGGAATCAAACTCCGGAGCAGCTACAAAAGACCCGTATTCGTGGTCGTTCAGGAGGTAAAGCATAAGAAGAGCCCGGTTATAAGCATTAAATAGCTCCTGACGCAGGTTATCGTATCCTTCAATCCCGGGCATTTTAAGCACATGTTTTTTCGACAGCCACATAACCCAGTATTCCCGCGTTTTCTCAAAGATCTGTTCCAGGGGCAGTTTGGACAGCTCACGCATCCTTTTATACAGGAGACTACGAGAAGATGCGGCCCCTATAAAAATAACGAATTCATTTGCCCCGTCAGCTCCAAGTTCGAGGTCCCAGCCGGCAGCATTATTGATATTTCCGATATCTTCTTTATTCCGTTGCAGCTTCCCGTCTTCCATATCATACTTGGAATTTGTCCACCAGACGGTGTCCATGGCTTTTCCGACCTGCCATTCAGTAAACTCGGGCAGGGCATAGAGCCCTATATAATAATCCTGCCAGTATTGGGCAAGCATATGGGCTTCCGAGTCGCAAAAACCCGAGTTTTTCTTTGAGGTCTCCCCAACATCGAAGTTCGAGTAATAGAAAAACTTCCCGGACATTTTCTGCTGGGACTGCACCTTAAATCTACGGATAAGGACAGGGACGTCAGGGTGTACGAGGTCGAGAATAGAAATTCTGATCCCTGAATCGTGGTAAAGCTTTGTGGATACGATATTGGTATCTTCTATATAGTTCTGAATTGAATGCCATTCGTTGTCGTTTGTCCAGAGAAGCCTTTCTCCTGTGTGGATGCAGGCAAGGGATTCCTCCACATGCTGGGCATGGTCCCTGCGGGGATAAAACAGGCCCAGAATTTCCCCTTTTCTTCCCATTGTTACAAGAAGTTCGTTATTTCCAAGGATAACATTCGGTTGCCTGATCACCTGATCTCCCCTCTGAGCTGCTGTTCCTGGTTAGAGTTGGTGGGAGCCAGTGAGATTATATGTTCGCAGACACCCTTCCCTGTGGCTTTACAGCTTACTTCCCTTACGCTTATATTCTTCCCGAAGTATTCTGTCAGATAGCCTGCAAAATATCCGCTCATAAAGGCACAGACTGGCTGATCCGACCCTCCGTAAACATCAGCTATAAACGAATCTTTTACAATAATTTTNNTAAAGCTCTGCAAGCATGCTTGCGAAGTTGCTGTTATTAATGGGCATAATACTTTTGAAATATTTTGCTGCATGGCTCCCTCCGCGCAGTCCTGAAAGAGTAAGAAGCCCTTCAGCATGCGGCACACTCTGGTTAAGAGTCTTGATTATGTCAACAAGTGTAAGTGCCCTTGCCATAACTCCCCTGACTCCTATTACGTTCAGGGGGAAATCAACTGAGTAAATCATCCCGAACTCAGAAATCCCATGTTCTACTTTGCTTACAACCTCCAGTTCTTCTATTTTTCCGGCGAGCTCCTCGATATCCACATCTTTCTTAAGTTCCGTAAATATCGAATATTCTCCCATGTCCTGTGTAATATTGTCAATATGCCCGAACTTAATGAACGCATTTTCTTTTTCAAGGAAATCGGTTATTAAGGATAGTGAACCGGGCTCTTTCGAATAAGCAATTTTGAACCATACAATTCGCGAATCTTCATTGAATCCTGCAAACATGCATAAGTCCCTGACCATAAGACTCAAACTCCCATCAATCTTTACTCATATTAGGTAAAATGTATATCCCTTATTCAGTTCTGTTTAATTTTCCGAATACCTGTGCTTTGAAGTCCATAAGTACAGCCATGAAATTGACTGCTGCCTCGAAAGGTGTGGAATGGACACTGAAATAAGAATGCACATCTCCGTCCCCGAGCCATTTGGTGCACATATAGTAGTAATGGTCCGAAGTCAAAAGGTGCTTCCATATCCGCAGGATTTCGGGGTCTTGCGTCTTTCTTACAAAAGGCTCAAGCAGTTTTATTTCCTCAAAGCAGCGCCTTTGCATATCATTCCCAAGCCATGCACTGGTATCGCGTTCCATATCAGCCCAGGAAATCGTTGAAAAGTCTCCTATGTCGATTTCGGTTACAGGTGAATACTTTCCGATAAGCTCTACAGGAGTTCTGAACTCAAGATCATTTTTAAGGACTTCTGCAGGCAGTTTTTCCATAAAATCAAAGATCCCGGTTTCTCTCCACTGGTGCTCTCCAAAAGTTTCGTAATCCATGAATATATTAATGCAATCCTCTTTAACTCCTGCAGCCCATGAAGCCCATTTTTCTGCTGTCAGAGGGTAGCCTTCCCACCACCTTGCAGAGAAGCGGTACCCAATATCGTCGCTTAGCTTGTAATTTCTGAGGAGGACGGGCAGCCCTGAACCTTTCGCTTTATAAGGTACGTTAGGCGACCTCCCCTCAAGAATATGGTCGGTACCTTCCGTAAGAATTGCCTTATAACCCAGCTCGGAAACAAGCTTTGGCTGTACTTATGGACTTCAAAGCTCAGGTATTCGGAAACTTAAACAGAACTGAATAAGGGAT
>DUIO01000152.1 GCA_013330315.1 Methanosarcina sp.
GTCAGGGGAGTTATGGCAAGGGCGCTCACTATAGTAGACATTATTAAGATACTTAATCAGAGTGTTCCACACGCTGAAGGGCTTCTTACACTCTCAGGACTGCGCGGAGGAGGCCATGCAGCAAAATATTTTAAGAGTATTATGCCAATTAATGATAGTAACTTTGCAAGCATGCTTGCAGAACTTTACAGAGCTGTTGGCTGGGGGATCCTGGAAATTGACTGCAACCCCGAGACATGTGAAGGAAAAATCATTGTAAAGGATTCATTTATAGCTGACGTTTACGGAGGCTCGGACCAGCCAGTCTGTGCATTCATGAGCGGTTATTTTGCTGGCTACCTGACCGAGTATTTCGGAAAGAACATCAGTGTGAGGGAAGTCAGCNNTCCCCGCAGAGACCATGCCCAGCACGTAGAAGAATCCCTTGCCTGCATTCACACAGGAGAAAGACTTCTCTGGACAAACGATAACGAATGGCACTCGATTCAGTACTACATAGAAGATACCAATATAGTATCAACAAAACTTTACCATGATTCCGGGATAAGAATCTCTATTCTTGACCTTGTACACCCTGAAGTCCCGGTCCTTATCCGCAGGTTCAAAGTACAGTCCCAGCAAAAAATTTCCGGAAAATTCTTCTATTACTCGAACCTGAATGTGGGGGAAACTTCCAAAAAAAATTCGGCTTTCTGTGATTCAGAAGCCAGACTTCTTGCCCAGTACTGGCAGGATTATTACATCGGGATCTATGCTCTGCCTGAGTTTACNNAAGTATGATATGGAAGACGGGAAACTCCAGAGAAATAAAGAAGATATAGGAAACATTAACAATGCTGCGGGCTGGGACCTCGAGCTGGAAGCTGACGGGGCAAACGAATTTGTCATCTTTATAGGAGCCGCATCTTCCCGAAGCCTCCTGTACAAAAGGATGCGAGAGCTGTCCAAACTGCCTCTGGAACACATCTTTGAAAAGACACGGGAATACTGGGTGATGTGGCTATCGAAAAAGCATGTACTCAAAATGCCCGGAATAGAAGGACACAATAACCTGCGCCAGGAGCTTTTCAATGCTTACAACAGGTCTCTTCTCATGCTTTACCTCCTGAACGACCGTGTAAACGGGTCTTTTGTAGCCGCTCCGGAATTTGATTCAAATTTTGAAAAATGCGGAGGATACGGTTTTTGCTGGAACAGAGACACCTCGGAACTGGTTCTTGCCCTCAAACATTCCGGATATCCTGATTATTGTGACAGGTTTTTTAAATGGTGCATCAGGACGCAGCTGCCTGATGGTTCCTGGTTCCAGAGATACTGGCTCAATGGGGACATAGCCCCTTCCTGGGGAAATTTTGACTACTCGACTCAGATAGATGAGACCGGAGCCACACTTCATGCCATGGACGTTTATTACAGGATTCTTGAAGGGCTTAAAAAGGTAGAGTTTCTGGAAGAAGTATGGGTCTCAGTCCTCAGGGCTGCTGAATACCTTATGAAAAGGACAAAATCCGGCCTGCATGAAAGCTGCATGGACCTGTGGGAGACATATTACGGGATTTTCACCTACACAAATGCTTCAATCTATGCAGGGCTTATGGGTGCCTCTCACCTTGCAGAAGAAAACGGCGAGTCCGGAATGGCAAGGCGCTGGAAAAAAAGGGCTGATTTCATAAAACAGGCTACAATTGACCGTTTCTGGCTTCAGGAAGGTTATTTTGCAAAAGGGATAATTCACGAAAAGCTTGACAAGACCCTTGATGCAAGTGTTCTGGGAGCTTATATTCCTTTTAGAATGATCTCTCCTGAAGATCCTGTAGAAAGGGACATGATTCTTTTTCTGATAGAAAATATCCAGAAGAAGCTTTCAATTCCCATCAATAATGGTTATGGAATCAAGCGTTACGAAAATGACACTTATATTGACGGAAATCCCTGGATAGTAACAACACTCTGGCTCTCGGAAGCTATGTTCGCTTTTGCACTTGACCTGCCGGAAGGAGCAGGAGACCAGTATGCTGAGGAGGCAAAAAAGCTGACCGAGGAAGGAATAAAATGCCTCAGATGGGCTCTTGCCGGAGCTACAAGTACGGGCCTTCTCCCTGAACAGGTGGATAAGTCTACAGGCAAGTCGGCGTGGGCAATCCCTCTCGGCTGGAGCGGGGCTCTTATGCTTAACAATATTATTCTCTTTGATAAAATTTGTAGAAGAAACGCAGGAAATCAGGAGTAAAGCTCAGGAGAAAAAACGAACAACTGGAAAAAAATCAGATTATAGAGCCTGCAATCGCTTCCACAATTATTAAATTCCTTCACGCACAGCTTTTGGCTCGCTCTATATTCTTTCATTTCTAACTTAATTTATACGGTATCAACTATGGAATATAGTTCTGCCAGCTGTGCGAAAGAGTCTTTTGAAATAGTCCGCAAGCTCAAACTATCTTCAATGGCAAACTTTTCTAATTTCTTCTGCCCCACCCATGTAAGGCCTGAGGACTTCCGGAATTTCGACACTGCCGTCTTCACGCTGGTAGTTCTCCAGTATTGCAACAACCGTCCTGCCGNNCAACCTTATTGAACTGGTGGTTGCGGATGATACCTCTGGTATCCTGACCATGTTTTCCTGCCTCACGCCTGAAACAGGCAGTGTATGCTGTAAGAAATACCGGCAGGTTTTCCATATATTCATCCATGAAGAGGTTGGTTACAGGCACTTCTGCAGTAGGCGCAAGATAGAAACCATCAGTGCATCCGTACATATCGTCTTTAAACTTGGGTAATTGGCCTGTACCAGTCATGGCTTTCTCATTAATAAGCACAGGAGGAAAAACTTCAAGATAACCCTGCCTGGTGTGCACATCAAGCATGAAGTTTATGAGAGCTCTCTCAAGCTTTGCGCCCATACCTTTATAGACTGCAAAACCCTGGCCTGATATCTTAGCTGCTCTTTCAAAGTCAAGGATATCCAGAGATTCTCCTATTTCCCAGTGCGGCTTTGGAGTAA
>DUIO01000111.1:0-1067 GCA_013330315.1 Methanosarcina sp.
GGTAAAAAAGAATAAAATAAAGAAATCTAGTCTTTTGCGAGGTGAATGTTTTTTGAACGGTATGGGGTACGGTATGGGATACGGCTCTTTCTGGGGCTTTATTCTAAACCTTCTTGTTATTCTTCTTATTGTAGGTATAGTAATGGTAATGCTTAACAGGGCAGGCTATATGGCTCCCAGAGAGAATGAGCGGCTTATTAAGATCGAAAAAGACATTGAAGAAATCAAAAAAACAGTTGAGGATATAAAATCGAAACTGGAAGAGATCTGAAGTCTAAAAGAGATCTGAAGTTTAATATACCTTAAATATATTCCCAGAATTCCTTCCCGAATATTTCCAAACCAGGAAATTGTATAAATCTATGAGGGTGCACCAGGTGGAAAAATCACTTCAGCAAATAGTTGAAATTGGCGAAGCCCTTTCCCATCCCGTAAGGCTAAGACTGCTTTACCTGCTGGCTGAGAGGGGAAGATATGTATACGAACTCGCCAAGGATCTGGACCTCTCAAGACAGGTAGTGAACCTGCATTTGAAACGCCTTGAAAAAGCCGGATTTGTCGAAAGCGATCTCAGGCTTGAAGATGATGATATGCGGGCAAAAAAGTTTTACCGGTTAAAAGAGTTCGAGGTCTCCCTGGGGATGGAGGATCTACAAAAAATTTTTAAAGAAGGCTCCTGAAACTAAACACGAACCTGTAGTCTGACCTTTTTAACACCTTTTTAACTATTCAGCTTTTTTCAGAAAAGGCTTTTTTTCTTTTCCTTTCTTTATCCTTTCTTCATTCTTTCTTTATTCTTTCTTCATTCTTTCTTCATTCTTTCTTCATCCTTTCTTCATCCTTTCTTCATCCNNCTCCGGAAAGCATCATTAAGGAAATTCTTGAATTGTACCGGGATATCAGAGTTTTGTCCGATGAATATATCCTTTATGGTCCCTCGGACCGAAACAGGGAGTCTTTTCTCAAACTTGAGCATCTTCTCAATCTGGAGGTCGACGATGATATTGCTTCGGGTATACTGCAAAAGAACGAACTGGAGCCGGCATTTGCTAATATTAACAGGTTTA
>DUIO01000111.1:1090-3973 GCA_013330315.1 Methanosarcina sp.
CGGAGCTGTTAAAGTAATAAATGGGAACCATTTTTCTTTAAATGAAAAGGATTTGAGCCCGTATCCCGGTACAGGCATAAAAGCCCTGATGGTAGCCGCCCAGGCTGAACCTAAAAAGGAGATTCTCGAGCACCTCCTGGAAGTCATGCCGATAGGAAGCAGGATTTCTTGCAGGATTTATGAAAAGGGGCTTCGTAGATTATTGAACGGAAACTGCCTGCTTGACCTTCCTGACGGTTTTGAGGAACAGGCAAGAGTATATCCCGAGCCTCCGGTTTATAACACCGTAGTATTCCTTGAGAAAAAAAGGTAAAAGCTCCGGTATTTTTTAATCTTTACATTTTTATATTTTTAAAATCGAGTTTCTTATCTTTTTTAAGAAAAATTACGCTAAAAATGATATCTGATTCTCATTTCTGGACCTGTAATCTGCTTATTCTCATAGAGAAAAACGTTTATTTTTCCTTAAAACTAATATTTCATATTACATATTTTATATTATACTAAAGAAAGGTTTTTATTAGCATATTTCGTATATTTCACAAATTCCATAATATGTATCTTATGGGATTTTTTTCCGGGGATGATGGCTGATAGCATCTGCATGGCNNTCTGCATGGCTGATAGCATCTGCGTTATGCAGGCGTATGTACTCTGTAGTCTATATCGCTGATTTTTTCCACCATCTGATTTTTTTCCGGAGTACTCAGAATAATGAGGGGGATTTGTTTGGTTAAAGTAAAAATATGGACATTTTCAATTATTCTGCTCCTGACAATTTCTTTGGGATCGGCTTCTGCAGAATTGAATGAGAAAGAACAGCTTGGAAAGAATATTTTTTATGATAAAATTTCAGATCCTGACAGCATGGCATGTGCTGATTGCCATGCTCCGCAGGTAGGGTTTACAGGACCGATCGCCGGCATTAACGTCAAAGGCTCCGTATATCGCGGCGCTGTGCCTCAGCGTTTTGGAAACCGTAAGCCTCCAAGTGCTGCATATGCCACTTTGAGCCCTATCATGCATACGGAATCTGATGACGGAGAAATTATATTTGTTGGCGGGAATTTCTGGGACGGAAGAGCTACAGGTAATGTTCTTGGAAATCCTGCTGCAGATCAGGCACTGGGGCCTTTCCTGAATCCCGTGGAACAGAATAATCCCGATAAGGAAGCCGTATTGAAGCAGATAGCTGCATCGAAATATGCGGGGCTCTGGGAAAGTGTCTGGGGTGAACCCATACGCTACGATACCGAAGAGAATATTAATTTAAATTATGATCGAGTCGGGCTATCGATTGCAGCTTATGAGAATTCAGGCGAAGTTAACCAGTTCTCCTCCAAGTACGACGCTTATCTGGCAAACAAAGTTGAGCTGACAGAGGAAGAGGCATGGGGACTTGCACTATTCAACGCACCGAATAATAACGACGGTATTAAAGAGGAAGGAGAAGGTGGAAATTGTGCCGCATGCCATTCAAGTGGCGGTAATCTACCTTTATTTACGGATTTCACCTACGATAACCTGGGCATTCCCAGGAACCCGGATAATCCTTTCTATGATATGGACACGGTTTACCTTGATGACGGCAGCCCTATAAACCCCGGAGGGGATAGCTGGATTGATCCGGGACTCGGAGGCTTCCTGGCGACAGTACCGGCATGGGAGTACCTTTCTGATGAAAACATGGGCAAACATAAAGTGCCAACGATGCGAAACGTAGCACTTCAGCCCGGAAAAGTTTTCCCCAAAGCGTACGGGCATAACGGATACTTCAAGAGCCTGGAAGATATTGTGCACTTCTATAATACAAGAGATAAAGAACCAGAAGGGTGGCCCGAGCCTGAAGTTGCTGAGAATATTAATAAAGACGAACTGGGCAACCTCGGCTTAAATGAGTCGGAAGAAAAGGCAATTGTTGCTTTCCTGAAAACTCTCTCGGACGGATATCGAATTCCTAAATAACCCTGATTTTAAGCGTGCATAGCTATACTGCACGCAACTTAATTTTTAATTATATTTAATCCGTTAATATGCCCTTTATTGATTTCCTGCAAGACAGATGCGTTCAGTACACTCATTTTTATTAATTGTAGACGGAAAAGACAGTCCATATGTTAAACATGAAAAAACGTGAAGACTCCAGTCCAGGGATTTCAAAAATAGTATCCTCAAATAAAAAAGTATACACCTTTTTCCTGCAAATTACGCTTTTTTTGCAACGTAATAAATAATGCCGGATAGGGTTTACCCATCCAGCTTCCTGTGTTTACTCATTTCCTTTGCCGAACATGCTTTTCAGTTATGAGTCATTCCTTCAAAATCCCTGCTGGGAAATGTTCGGTTATGCCTGGCATTTTTCCCATTACTGGTAAAATTGTTCCATTATCTGGTACCGGGAGCACAGACATTGACCAGATTACTTTTTGTAACTGTACAGTTATTGTTACTTACGGTCAGGTTAACTCTGTAATTCCCTGGTTTATTGTATACATGTATAGGGTTCTGCTCAGTTGAATTTGTCCCGTCTCCAAAGGTCCAGTACCATTTATTCGCATCTTTTGATGTATCTGTGAACTTCACTACCAGAACGATACTGCTGGTGAAGTTTGCAACAGGACATTTTGGTACTGCAGGACATACAGGACACGGGCATGTGGGACATGGTGGTTTTTGTACTGGAATAACACACACACAATGTCCTGTGGGAGGAACAGGAATGTTCCTTGCAGGCACTGTTGATATAATATTGTTGTTTATCGTGTTAATTATAGTGACTGTGTTGCTGTTAAGATTAGTCACATATGCTTCATTCCCTATTACTGAAATTGCAGCAGGGTATTCTCCAACATTAATTGTGCTTATAATGTTGTTGTTTATTGT
>DUIO01000246.1 GCA_013330315.1 Methanosarcina sp.
CGTGCCAGAACTCTGTGAGAAAGGGGCAATTGTTGGAGGCTGGCAAACCCACGTAAAAGCTATAAAAATGGAAAGCTCCGCAAACGGGGGAGACAGCCATATATGGTTCAAAAAATGCATAAGGGTAGGCCCGAGAAGAGTTATACCCCTCTGTTTTGCTGCGGTAAACTATCCCAATTTCAAAGAAAAACTGGAGAAAAACCCCATACCATTGAGGACCATGCTCAACGAGCATATTCAGCCCACCAAGTTTTTTGTCAGGACTGGAGTAATGCCTATCAACCCGTCTGAGGGTGAAAGGAAGCTGCTTGAAGTTATAGGAAGCGAGCCTCTTTCCATCTATGAGATATTGAATAAAATGAAACGTTTTCCAGCTCCTGCAGTTCTTGATTCTCTGCTCAATCAGAGAGTGGTCCATGCAATAGGTTTCACACCTACCGATGCGCTGCATGTTCTCGGGGAATATACTGAATGGGATGTGGAGGCTGCCCAGATAGGAGCTAGAAAGCTTTCCCGTTTCACTCAGATGGGGGTACATGCTTTCTGTAAAAAGGTAAAGAAGCAGGTTGCAACAAATATGGCTTACAGCCTGATGTCTTTTATAATGGAAGGCAGGGGAAAGGACGGAATAAAGATGATGCTGGAAGAAGAAGTGCCTGCCCAGTATAAGGTGAATATTCCCATAGTCCTCCTGGGAGGGCCTGTAAAAGCTTACTATGAAGAACTTAAGGCTCTCATTGATGCGGAAATTATTGTCCCCGAGCAGGCAAGAGTAGGAAATGCCGTAGGAGCGCTTGTAGGAAAAGGGATAAAAAGAATTGAGATAACTATCAGACCTTACTCAATGGAAAATCCGGATCAGAATTTCCTTGTATTTACCCCGCTCGGAAGGAAGAAATTCGAGCAGTACAGGACTGCAGTGGAATATTCTCAAAAAGCCGGCGAAGAGCTCATCCTGGATTCAATGAAAGATTTCGGGCTTCCGGAAAGTTCAATAAAGATAGATACCAGCATAGAATATCTTGTTCCTCCGGGATGGAAACAGACCCCAATGGAAACAAAGATGACATTTGTGGGGGTTTGTACCCCTGGTTTTTCAATGGACTGAACTTTATTATATATTATATATGTTTATACAGGATGCAGGTATTTTGAAAAAAACGCCGGAGATATTCTAAATTTGGAAAAAGAACAGCAAGGAACCGGGCTGCCGGGAAGAAAGATTGACAGCATACTGCAGGACATTATACTGAAGGAAGTAGGGAGATATGGAATCTTCACTTATTGATCTTGTTTTCCGCTCCGATAAAAGAAAGAACCTTCTTATACTGCTGGACAGCGGTTCAAAGAACATCGATGAAATCAGAACAGAACTTGATGTCACCGCCACTTCAATCCTCCCCCAGATTAAGAAACTGATAGATAGTGACCTCATCGTCCAGGAAGATAGGATGTATAAGCTCACAGTACTGGGAGAGTTTATAATTAAGAAGGTAAAGCCGCTAATAAGTGCACTTGAGGTTGTGGAAAAAAATAATTGCTACTGGACAGGCCATGATCTAAACTCGATTCCCCGTCACCTTCTTGAAAGGATCTCGGAACTTGGAGATTGTATTCAGATAGAACCGGACCTGAATCATATTTACGAACCTTCCCAGAAGATAATTGACAGTATGGCAAACGCAAAGATGACTTCAACCTTTGCTTCGTACTTCAACCCTGCATATCTGCCTCTATATGTTGAACTCGGTAGAAAAGATGCCGAGCTTTCCCTTAATTTTACGCAATCAGTATGGGACCATCTTTCAAATGAACATTCAAATATGATTAAAGAATTAATGGGCATGGATAATGTAAGTCTTTATATCTCTAAAGAAGGAATAAAGATCTCTGAGATTACAGTAACTGATAAAATAATGCTTCTTGGGCTATTCGATAAAAATGGCAAATTTGATCAACAGTTTATTATGAGCTTTGAGCCTGTCGCTTTGAAATGGGGTCAGGAACTATTTGATTACTTCAAGAGGCTCTCCAAGCAGGTAAATAAAGTATAATTAAAAAGATATAATAAAAAATATACTTAAAAATAATATAATAAAGTGAGAATAAAAACAATATAATTAAAAAAAATCACCTGTTAAAAACTTTATAGTAAAAACCCTGTAATTGGAAACAATATAATTGCAGACTGTATAATTAAAAAACGAAACCCAGAGGAAGGTAAGGCAAAATCTTTAACTGCCTTTAAATATGACATTGTCCTGCACCCGGTGCAGAAAGAGATAATATTGGCTCGGAACCTGCGGATAAAACCCGGGAAACGTAGCTTTAAAAACAAAAAATAATGAAAAATAATTATATATCTTATAGTAGTAGTTTGTTACGCAAAAATGGCGATTTTCAGAATGCTCTGGTAGTTTAAAGCTTGAAATGCTTTTTCCGAAAAAGTAACAATGGCAGGGAGAAAGTTATAAGATAAGTACACAGGCTTCTGGTATAGAGATATATACAATGTTAGATATAACAGAATGAAAAAACAAGAGAGGGAATCAGATGGAGTCATCATTACTGGATGTTCTCTTTCTTTCAGAAAAAAGGAAAAACCTCCTTCTGCTGCTTCAGGACGGACCAAAGACCATCGAAGAAATCAAAAACACACTCGATGTGCGCTCAAGCCCGATAATGACCCAGATAAAGATTTTGATGAAGCAAGACTTAATTGTTGAAAGCAACAGGCTCTACAAACTTTCCAGTATCGGAGAGATTCTTGTTCCCAAGATGAAGGTAATCCTGGAGACCTTTAATGTTATCGATAAAAACCACGATTACTGGGTAAACCAGGATATGACATCGATTCCTCCCGAATTCCTGGATAACATAGGAAAGCTTGGAGATTATATTGAAGTAAATCCTGACCGGAACCATGTTTTTGAGTACCCAAAAGAAGTTGTTAAGCACCTTTCAGAATCCGAGAAGGTAATGATATCCTCTTCATTTTTCCTTCCGATATATCCTTCTCTCTGTATAGAGCTTGCCGCAAAAGGTACGGATATTACCCTTGTATTTACGGAATACGTCTATGACAGAATGCTTAACGACTACAAAAAGGAGCTTGAACATTTCCTGAATCTGAAATACACAAAACTTTACGTATGCAATAATAATAATATGAAAATCGCATCAAGCATAGTTACAGAGAAGTTTATGGCGCTCTCTTTATTCTGCAACAGCGGGATCTATTATAACCATAATCTCGTAAGTTTTGACGAAAGCGCGCTTAAATGGGGAAAAGAACTTTTTGACCATTATAAAGGCATGGCAAGGCCGATTACAAAAGTATGAAAGGAAATTTCTCCCTGTTAAGTGGAAGGAAAAATAATTTTGAACAGAATAGCTCTTAAAGAATGGTATTCCTGAACATAGAAGGACTGCTTTCTCAAGAGCATTATTACACTACCCTTTG
>DUIO01000179.1 GCA_013330315.1 Methanosarcina sp.
TATTCACTTTACCGAGTCGGTCTTGTCACGCGCAACGAAGGAAAGAGTACACGTTAAAGATAGTGAATATGGTTTTCGGGGTAGATTTCCACAACATCTTTTTTATATTTCGGCAGAATCTCTCTCTCACAAACCCTTAACAATCGCTTCCATAAGTTTCTCGCTATCTTCCCGAGACTTCCTTAGTTTCGATTCGAGTTCGTCACACAATACCATAAACTGCTCGACTTTTTCAACGATGCGTTTTTGTTCGGCGAGGGGTGGAATCGGAACAATCAAAGACTTTAAAGATGTTGCATTGACATTTGGTTGACCAGTTCCAGCACACTTGGAGTAGAGTTGATCCTAGTAAAGTGAGGAATCTGCGTATAATTTTAAATATTTTGGAAAAATTAGGTTATTTGGTACTATTCTAATAAGGTATGAAGCAAAAACAGCTTTTAAAGTTAAGTTTTCGGCTAAGTAAGATTTTCCTATGGTTCCTCCCTTTAGAGCAATGAGTAAGTCATTATTGTTTAAAGCATAAGAATTCAGCTTATGTGTGTCAATTTCATAGCCTGGAACCGTTTCCCAATTGACTCTATTATTTTGAATATCGGTAATTCTGAGTAGCCGAACATCCGTCAAAGAATTGTTTGCAGAAGCTGTATATCCATAATGAATAGCATTTGAAACCTGATCCATATGAGTAAAAATCCAACCTCTTGGTGAATCAAATGGTATTTCATTTTCTTGCACAGGTTTCAAAGATTTAGCACTTTTTTTGCTCAAAACACTCGCTGGCTCATCCTCTGGATTATGAGGTACTAATTTTCCCTAAACTGCAAGCTGAAGGATAAGTTCCCTCAGCTTTTCGATGTTGTTTGGGGCTTCACATAAAAGGTCGAGATTTTCGAAAAAGGTTTCCGGGTTCATTTTTAAGCCTGTCGTTGGTTTTTAGACGACTGAGAAGAATTTGACTGCAAAGTCGCAGAACTGAATAATTACGTCTTTGTCAAGTTCGAATTCTTTTCTGTTGCCGAGGTAGTTTCTGGAATTTGGGGTTACTGCTTCTCCTGCTCTGAGTTCGTCATAAGTTATGCATTTGATGTGTTTTTTTGAAACAACGACGAAATAGCAGTTTTCGTAGGGGTAATCTTTGGCAAGGTCTTCAAAAGTGAAAACTTCATCTTTTCTGAATTTTACTTCTATGAAGAAAACCTCTCCGTTTTTGTTGTTCCNNTTACAAAATCGGGCATCCTTCGGATATTTGTGGCAACGTCGCTTCGGACGCCTCTGAGGAGTTTCATAATTCCGGGAACGGTGTTTTCCATACCGTATCTGAAGACTGAATAATCGAGGTAGAGGAATAATTCTTCGATAAGGGTTTCAGCAATCCTTCCTTTAATCATACTTTCTACGAAATTGCTGTCCCTTTTGGAAAAATTGATCGGGTGGTCATCACTTAATGAAGAAGGTGGAGCTTTGAGAGCCTCTGATGGTTGGTAATTGGTAGCTTCCTTCTGATGCTGCCTGCATAGAGCCTGCCCGTATCTATCCATCGAATAATCGAATTCTGTATCCTTTATATCCGATTTACAAACAGAACAAAAATATCCCATATCTAAACCTCACTCTTTGATAAAGTTTAGTTATGGTTGAAAGCATTAATAAGTTCTTCCTTAAGTTCCATCCTTATATTATCCCACCAGGNNGCCGGCGGGGTAGGGGTGTTCGTGGTACCATATTTATTTTGTGGGCTCGCCTTTCATGAAAAAGAGGAGGTTGGTTTTTATGCCTGTGTAGGGGTTAAAGACGCCGTAAGGGAGGCGGACAACTGTATGCAGGCTGCACTCCTGAAGCAGTTTTTCTTTAATGCGGGTCTCTGAGCCTTTCCCGAAAAGGGTTCCGTCAGGGAGGACTATCCCGCATCTGCCTCCGTCTTTTAAGATGTGCATTATCAGGACAAGGAAAAGGTCAGCGGTCTCGCGGGTCTGAAAGGCTGCGGGGAAGTTTGATTCTATACCATCTTCTTCCATGCCGCCGAAAGGTGGATTTGTTACTATTACGTCAACGCGGTCTTTTGGGGTGTAGTCCCGCAGGGGACTGGCGAGGGTGTTGTCATGGCGGATGCGGGAAGGGACTTCTATGCAGTGAAGGAGCAGATTGGTAATACAGAGGATGTGAGGGAGCTGTTTTTTCTTAACGCCAGAAATAGGTTCTTGCAAAATGCGGCGGTCTTCTACGGATTTCACGTATTCTTCACGGATGTGCTCGATTGTACTGGTAAGAAAACCACCTGTTCCACAAGGCAGGGTCAAGGACTTTTTCGCCCAGCTTAGGGTCAACCATATCTACCATGAACTGAGCGACTGCATGAGGGGTGTAGAATCCGCCTGCATTGCCTGCAATCTGCAAGTCTTTTAAGATTTTCTCGTAGATTGAACCGAAGGTGTGCGGGTCTTTTGAGCTGGTAAAGTCGATCTCATTGATTTTAGTAATGACCTGGCGGATCAGGGTCCCGTTTTTCATGTAGTTGTAGGAGTCTTCAAAAACGTCTTTTACAACCTGGCCTCTTGGGTTGGAGTTTTCGTCAAAAGAGAGGTTTTTCAGGGTTTTGAAGAGGTTTTCAGTTATAAAGTCCAGCAGGGTGTCTCCGGTTATTCCTTCCGGGTCTTTAGCCCAGTTTCTCCAGCGTAGTTCCTCCGTGATGGGGGAGAGACAGTTCTTGTCTTCAAGCTCATATTCTTCTCTTGAGCCCTTTTGGGTTTTCCCCTGCTTGCAGCAGAGCCTTTAACAATAATCCTGCCTTTGGCGAGGTTTACTTCTTCCCGGATCTGNNTGCTGGCATAATTAATTTTCAATAGCCTTTTAGTTCATGATTTATTTTTTCACACAGTGTTATATTACCGATACAATATTAGTTTATTAAACGGAGAGTTATTCTGATGCACTAATAATTATATGCATACATAGAAATTATTCGTTAAAAATAATAT
>DUIO01000077.1:0-844 GCA_013330315.1 Methanosarcina sp.
TGCAGAGAGGTTCTTTCATATCTCGGAGATACGGGAAACCTTAAGCAAGATCCTGCAGAACTCTTCAGTTACTTCCTCAGGGGAACTTACGGTTTTGAAGATCACGAAAACATAAGGGATTACATGCAGGAGAGGAAACTCTTAACAGAGCAAAAATACAGGCGGTGCTGTGAGATTTATGACCGGGAGAAATTGCAAAATCTTGAGTTATATCCGGGAGTAAGGGATACCCTTGGGCAACTGAAAAGGCTCGGCTTCAAGCTTGCAATAATAACTGATGCTAACAGGTACCATGCCCGTGCAAGGCTTGCTAAAGTCGGGCTCCTGGATTCTTTTGAACTTCTTGTGTCTGCGGATATAACAGGTACTAAAAAGCCTGATCCAGCCCATTTTCTATTCGCTCTTGAAGCCCTCGGGCTAAAGCCGGAAGAAAGCCTGGTTGTAGGAGATAGCATCAAAAGAGATATGGCACCTGCACGCAGGTTAGGATTAANNTTAATCTTAGCCGCTATGCCTCTATATTTTATATGCATTTTTCAGGCTAACGGCTTATGTGGCTCTTTTTTTGCAGTTTCTCTGGAATAGCCTTTAAAATTGCTTGAATAAGGTCTGAAATATATCTAGTTGCTTAAATAAGGTCTGAATATATCGGATTTATATCTACTGCCCTTTCATAGGCTTCCATTGCTTTCTGGTGCTTTTTAACCCTGTCGTATACTATTCCTTTGCCAATCCAGGCTTTTGTAAAGCTCGGGTTAATATCTATGGCCTTTTCAAAGGCTTCAAGTGCTTCTTTGTATCTCTCAAGGTCTCTCAGGGCGATTCCTTTGTTATACCAGAACCT
>DUIO01000077.1:942-10262 GCA_013330315.1 Methanosarcina sp.
TCATTCTTCGTACTGCATGAGACCAAGAAGGAGTTCGGCTTTAAAGCACCATGTCCTGGCATCTGCAGGGTTAATCTCAAGGGATTTGTCAAATGCCTCAAGAGCCTCATCATACTTTAAAATGTTTCTCAGGACAACCCCTTTACTGAGTAAGATCTTTGCATTATCAGGGCTAATTTCCAGAGCCTTATTATATGCATCCAGAGCTTCTGCATATCTTTTTAGTTCATGGAGTGCAACGCCTTTATTGTACCATTCATTAGAAGTCATAATTTACCACACCTTTTTTTGGCTGCATTTTTTACCGCTTTACCACATCTACCTTGGCAACAACATTATATGCTTTCAGAGCATTAAATGGGTTTTGTACTTTAGTTCCTTATTAAAAATAAGGGCCAATAAACAGTTACGCATAATAATTTACGTTTTATTCTTTTTTAAACATTTTGAAATAATCATATACATTATTATTTTAAAAATAGTGTTTTCAAAATATACTGCTATTCCTTGCCAATAATTAGTAAGTATTTAATATATTTTTTAATCAATGAGTATATTCGATATATTTTTATTTTTTATAATAAAAATAAGCCAAGTTTTATATACGTGCTTGCTTCCATATATCAAAACTGTTGNNATCTCTTAATCCGACCCTAAGTCGCGGCAAGATTCTCAAACACTTTTTAAATGATTTGTGTAAATTTGGTGAAAAATCCAGTTTTTAATAGGTAAATCTGATTCTTCCGGTGTGATTAAGTTTTTATTAAGGTTGTATTTTGATACAAAAACCCGTTTTAAAAAGTGAGATGACAGCATATGAAACTTTTTCTTCTCTAAAATTTTTACTCAATGACCCAAGTTTTATCTATCAAATTTATAAATTTATTTGCAAAGTTGATTTTTTATGCTATTTATTTAAAAAAGATAAACACAATTAGCAGACATATTATACAGATGTCAATAGAGAACACATCTTAAGAACTGTAAAAATAAAGTCCTTAAGATGTCTCAAAGAAATTTGACGGATTCTTAAACTCCATAACAGGCTGTTAAAGCTCAGAACCTAAAAAGGAGAAAGGAAAAGAAATTTTTACTTTTGATAAATTCTTTTCTTATAAAAATATTCTATGAAAGTAAATTCTTCCTTATTCAGATTCTACTTCGTCTCAGCACCATTCCGACCCTGGCCTTCAATTCCAGAGAATTGAAAGGCGCGGTAAAGTAATCATCCGCTCCTGATTTGAAGGCTTTAACACTATCTTCTTCCTTATTTTTCTCGCTTAGCAACATAACGGGAATCCACCAGCACTTGGGGTTTGCTTTAAGCTGCTTGCATATTTCAAAGCCATCTTTATTAAGAAAAGCCGTATCAAGCAATACAAGATCTGGTCTCTCCGCGTTTACTGCCTCAAGCACTGAAAGGCTGTCTGAGATAGCGACAACATTGTAGTTCTCAGCCTCAAGCACATTTTTGAGATTATAATGCGAATTGTGCCCATTGCCCATAATCAGGATTTTTTCTCTAATGTCCTGAAGGTTTGCGATGCGAACTTTTACTAATTCTTCATTAATCGAAAGTGTGCGGGCAATATCTCTTTCACTGATTTCAGGTTTCTCTTTTATGAGTTTCAAAATTTCACGGTCAAGATTAATTGTATACATTTCCCTCCACCTCATACAGTATATATTTTCTTAGGTATTAAACATTTCTCAAATCTTAGAACGAAAAGAATATCTAAAAATATACACAGTGAGGTGAAAGGGGGCGGAGTTATCCAAATATTTAGAAGATTTCATATGAATCGCCTGATTAACCAATAAGCAGATAAGTTTATAACCGTAAATAGCAAGTTAATATTGGAAATAAGAATCACTTACGGAGAACAGCCACCTCTGAGATGATAACAATGGATCCACTTGAAAAAATCTTTGGAAAGACCGCGCAGATGACCGTACTTAAGAACCTGATCGAGCACCAGAACGAATCAACCTATCTATCGGGAATAGCAGAAGAAACAGGTTTATCTCACTCCAGTGTATCAAGAGTTATTACCCCCCTGATTGAGTCGGGTATTGTTATAGAAAAACCTCTTGGAAAGCAGATCCGAACTTTCCAGCTTAATATGGAAAGCGACGCTACAAAATTGATCATAGATTTCTACAACAGGATTAACCAGATGCTGGAATAAGCTTTAAAGTAAATTCCTGATGCGTAAGTAAGGAACAGGAGGATCCTGATCAGGTAAATTTGGGACAGAGGGAATTTAATGTCCCCTTTTTTGGTTTTTTTATATAAATAGTGCAAACTTTAGTAGTGGAAACTCTATTAATTTTTACATCAAACGCTATATGTTTTTACATTATACTCCCTGATGCCAGAGTACTGATCCAGGTGAATTCCATTTCTGATTAATTAATTCCATAGTTGGTTAATTCTTTCTGGTTAATTTCCTTGCTAATTCCCTGGCAGATTCTTCCTGGCTGGATTTTTTCCTGACCATATCTTAGTTTTTCTGACTAAATCTTAATCTTTACCTCTTTCAGTCCAGATTTCACCGTTTTATAAGTATTATTTACTCATTTCGATGTATTCATATGCAGCCGTAGCCGCGACTGCCCCGTCCCTTACTGCCGCCACAAGCTGCCAGATTGGAGTACTGCCACAATCTCCTGCGGCATATATCCCTTTCTCGGAGGTTTCCATCCAGCGGTCGGTCTTAATGAAACCCTGGCTATCTTTTTCCACATTAACAAATTGGGTATTCGGGTTGATTCCTACATAAATGAAAACTCCACTGGTGGGAAGCTCGCGGATTTCTTTGCTGTTAATGTCCTGCAGGATAATTTTTTCTACTTTTTTAACTCCTTCTTTGCTTCCCGCTATCTCCAGGACGAGGGTATTAAGCATTAACTCTATATTAGGAGTCGCAGCCACCCGGTCCTGAAGGATTTTGGCCGCTCTTAAATGTTCCCTCCTGTGAACGAGATATACCTTCTGGGCAATCTTTGACAGAAGAAGAGCATCCGTTACTGCAGAGTTGCCGCCTCCCACAACAACTACGGTTTTGTTTTTAAAAAAGGGTCCGTCACAAATTGCACAGTAAGAGACTCCTTTACTGATTAATTCTTCCTCACCGGGCACATCAAGATGCTTTGGATTTGCGCCTGTGGCAATGATCACGGCTTTTGATTCAAGGTCGCCGCTATCTGTTGAGATAATTTTCTTTGAACCTTCGGTCCGGACAGAAAGGACCTCAGTAATTCTGGTCTTGACCCCTACATCCTGGGCATGAGTCCTGTACTTTTCCATCAGCTCAATCCCGGAAATAGATGGGAAACCCGGGTAGTTTTCTACAATGTCTGCCATCGAAATCTGACCACTTATCTCGTTTCTTTCCAGAATAAGCGTATCAAGCCCGAAACGTACCGAGTAAATTCCTGCTGCAAGCCCTGCAGGTCCCCCTCCAATGATAATCATGTCGTACATACTTATCTCCCGAAAACAGAAAATGAGTTTTAAAAATAAAATTCTAGCGCATATTCATCTAATGCGAGCAATAGCATCGGCTTTTTTTGGAAGGCCGGTAAAAGCAGGCTCTCCGTCAATAAGAGTTGTAGGGACACCAACTATGCCATGCTTGTCAACAAGAGCCTGCCCTTCAGGACTCTCCACATCTATCTCCTCGTATTCGAAATCATACTCAGATTTAAGGTCTTTCCAGAGCCTGCGTGTTGCAGGGCATGCGGTACACCAGCTGGCATGAATAAGCATAACCTTAACCATAAAAAATCATCTCCAAAAACTGCGATTGTAACTCTAATTGCTATTATTAATTTCTATATATAAATACGTTAAGCGCATCCGTAAATACTTAAATACATTCGTGAATTATCGAGATTAGCCTGTAGCGCCAAAAGCTTTAAACCAATAAGCCCCTAAAGCGGGTTATGCTCACATTTATAGGACTGGGCCTTTTTGACGAATATGATATTTCTTTAAAAGGACTTGAAGCTATCAGGGAAGCTGACCTCGTATATGCCGAATTTTATACTTCCTGCCTCATGGGAACAAACCCTGAAAAAATGGAAAAACTTTACGGAAAAAAAATCCATTTACTTTCGAGGGAGGATGTAGAACAGCAGCCTGATTGGCTCAATAATGCAACAGATAAAAAAATTGCTTTCCTCACGGGAGGGGACACAATGGTCTCCACAACTCATGTTGACCTGCGCCTCAGGGCTGAAAAACTAGGGATAGAAACTCGACTTATTCACGGTGCATCCATTACTTCAGCCGTTTCGGGACTTACAGGGCTCCAGAATTACCGCTTTGGAAAATCCGCAAGTATACCCTATCCTTACGAAAGCAGAAGGAAAACAAAGGTAATTTCTGAAACTCCCTACGATACTATAAAACAGAATTCCGCTCTTGGGCTTCATACTCTTGTTTTTCTTGACATTGATAAAGAAAAAGGATATATGTCCGTTAACCTTGCCCTTGAGCTCCTCCTTGAAGTGGAAAGAAAAAGGGGGGAAAAAGTAATGGACAGGGCTATTGCTGTAGGAATAGCAAGAGCAGGCTCTGAAAAGCCCATAATAAAAGCCGGCTATGCAAATGACCTTATAAACTTTGATTTTGGGAAGCCTCTTCATATTCTCGTAATTCCTGGAAAACTGCATTTTCTTGAAGCAGAGGCACTTGTGAAGCTTGCAGGCGGGCCTGAAGAAATTATGGAAAATATTGAATAACGGTATAAAATTCGGATTATATAAAGAACGAATAACAATCGAAAAAATATAAACTGGCCTTCCGGTGATCAAAATGCCTGCCGATTTAAATGAAAAGGTTAACCGATACGAGGATATGTTAAAAAGAGCTTTGCAAAAAGCAAAATATTCTCCAATCCCCAACTCTCACATGCATGCCGTAGCAGAAGATTACTATACAATGGCAGAAGCTTATTACAAGGACGGAAGTTATTTCCTTGAAAACAGAGACCCTGTAAATGCCCTTGCATCTTTCAGTTATGGGCATGCCTGGCTTGATGCCGGTGCAAAACTCGGAGTTTTTGCAGTGGATGATGAAACTCTTTTTACGATATGAAAGACTGAAATTTATAGCACGAGATAATTTATAAAACGAGATATTAATTCCAATAGAGTGAATTCTAACATTATAATGAAATTTTTTAGTAAATGATATTTTTATAGTTGTGATCCGAACTGGAAATCCAAAAGCTTAAACTGAAAAACCATATAATACGTAAAACTTATAAATACAAACACGTATTCGATGCCAAAACGATTAAAATAATTTATTCTATTCTTCAGGTTTCGTAAATTTTCCCTATTCGGGAATACTCTTAAAAACAGATACTAATAACTACGGTGGACAATTATGAAGAACTTTCATGTGGTACTTGAAGCAGCTTGGTTGGTTAGAGATGTAAAAACAGCTGACGATGCAATAGGGGTTGCGATTTCTGAGGCCGGGAAGCGCCTGAATCCTAAACTCGATTTTGTAGAGGTCGATGTGGGAACGACCTCCTGCCCTGCATGCGGTGAGCCTTTCAGCAGCGTTTTCATAGCAGCAAATACTGCTCTTGTAGGGCTTATTTTTGAAATGAAGGTATTTGATGCCGAATCTGCAGAACATGCAGAAAGGATTGCAAAATCCGTCATAGGAAAATCTCTCCGCGACGTTCCGTTGACTGTTGTCGAGGTCACGGAATTCGAAAGGTCAGGAGAAAAAGGGGAGCAGCAGCAAAAAGGCAAGGTAAACAAATAACAGGTTTCCTTCTCTGAATGTATTAAAATGACGCGGCAGAGGAAGATGTACCTGTGCATTTCTTATACAGGCAGCTTTGCACGGCAGGATTCAATGGTTCAGCAGGACTCAATGCACTTCTAACTGAAAAAGGAGAACCTATCTAATGTCTGCCGCGGCATAAACGGATAAAATCATTAATTTTATCTTTTCTTGAGTTTTTACTTACATATCTTTTAAGGATTTATCAATCCTTGAAGCATATCCAATCCTAAAAACAACCCTCGGGCTCCTCCCAGACCCGCAAAAAGAGGAAACTGTATGGACAGAAT
This sequence comes from Methanosarcina sp., assembly GCA_013330315.1. Lineage (GTDB taxonomy): Archaea > Halobacteriota > Methanosarcinia > Methanosarcinales > Methanosarcinaceae > Methanosarcina > Methanosarcina sp8098u. The sequence continues at coordinate 7,042 of DUIO01000077.1, forward strand.
TATTTCCGTAGTAGGGCATACTGCCCTTGATTATATTGTAGATGTTGAAAATATCGCAGGAAAAAACGAATCTTCCCCTGTAATTGATTATGAAGAATATCCGGGAGGAGGGGCTGCAAATATTGCAGTTGCCATTGCAAAGCTGGGAGGAAAAAGCCAGCTTATATCCCCTGTCGGTACGGATTTTTCAAGCTCGGGATATGAAAAGCTTCTTAATGAGGCACATATTGACCTCTCCAGACTCTATAAAATAGAAGACCGAAAAATTTCCAAAGCTTTTATCTTTACGGACAGGGAAGATAACCAGACAACATACTTTTATTGGGGCGCATCCTCAAAATTCAAAGAGCTCGACCCTGAACCTGCGGATTTTGTCCATCTCGCAACCGCAGATTGCGTATACAATGCAAAGATTGCGCAGATTGCCAGTTTTGTATCCTTTGACCCCGGGCAGGATCTGGTAACCTATTCAAAAGAAAATCTCGAAACAATTCTTGCCCATACTGATATCCTTTTTGCGAACAGGCATGAAATCAAGCGGGTCTCAGAGATGACGGGAAAGAGCTTTTCCGAACTCAGGTCTATGATTGATGTTATTGTCATTACTTACGATGCTGAAGGCAGCAGAATCTATAAAGATAATGAAGAATGGGCAATACCTGTAGTTTCCGTAAAAGCCATGGACCCTACTGGAGCTGGAGATGCTTACAGGGCAGGTTTTCTACTGGCATACACAAGAGGTTATTTCCTTGAAACCTGCGGAAAAATAGGCTCTACAGTAGCCTCTTTTGCTGTACAGACTAGAGGATGTCAGACCAGCCTTCCGACATGGGAAGAAATGAAATCCCGCTATGAAGCTAATTTTGGAAAGCTGGAGGCAGAAATCTGAGTTTGTGAAAAGTTTGAAGGAAAACGGCTGCTGAAAAGGGAAAAACATATAAAATATTATAATGATCCACGACTTATAATCTCAAACTATAACCTGGAAGTAAGAAAAATAGATTTTTTTGGAAAAGGATGCAGATGAAACTCGCAGCACTGATTTCTGGCGGCAAGGACTCGGTCTTTGCCATCCATAAAGCCCTGGAAGAAGGGCATGAGGTTACCCACCTCATCAATATTATTCCCGCAAGGGATGACTCCTATATGTACCACTCAATTAACCTCCACATGGTAGAACTTATCTCTGCCGCCAGTGAAATCCCGCTGATCCAGCAAGAGTCCAGCGGAATCAAAGAACTCGAGCTGGACGACCTTACCCTTGCCCTGAAGAAAGTGAATGTGGATGGAGTATCAGTAGGCGCCATTGAGTCACAATACCAGGCAAGCAGGGTGCAGAAGATCTGCGATTCCCTCGGGCTGAAAATGTATGCTCCTCTCTGGCACAAAGACTCTGAAGAACTCCTGAGTGAGATGGCAAAAGTCCTCGATATAAGAATTGTGAGAGTTGCAGCCGAGGGTCTTGACAGATCATGGCTTGGACGTCCTATTAATGTGAATTCGATTGAAAACCTCAAAGCCCTGAACCGTAGGTATATGGTCCATATGGCAGGCGAAGGAGGAGAATATGAGACTGTGGTCCTTGACGCTCCTTTTTTCAAAAAGCGTATAGAAATTGTGAAAAGTGAAGTAGAATGGGAAGGCGATACCGGCTCTTTCAAGATCCTTGATGCAAGACTGGTTGATAAAAACTGATCTCTATAAAAACCAGCTTCTAAAAACTGACCTGAAAACTGGCTTCTAAAAATTGGTTTCCAATCAAACCGGTTATCCGTAACTGTCAGAAGGCTAAAAGTAGACCTGATTCTATACTCGGAATGCGTGATCTTACCAATCCTTAACTGATCTTATAATTTTTAGCCTGCCTTAAAGACATTTTTGGTCTGAAATTAGTCGAAAATCCTGTACAAAACAGGAAAATTTTCACTTTTTAATCAGACATGACTACTTGAATCCTTTTACGCTTCAATTGCATTAATTTTATATATATGAAACCATACTATTCACTTGGCGTCTGAGATCCTGAGTTCTATACGAAGAACCTTCTCCAGATGTTTCTCGAATTGTATTTTTCTTTGATCAGACGCCTGTTAGTGCCACATTCTTTTGTTTTTATTTTTTTTCTTTTATTTTTTACTTTTTTAAATACTATTTTTAATTTTTTTACTTTTTTCTTTTATTTATCTGTTAGTTTCTTGCTTAATTATTTCCATTTATCTCTTATATTCACCACTTCTCCTGCCTGATATCTTAGTATTTAAATATCAGAATAAGGCAATACAAAACGTTCTTAAAACTAGCAATATACCTCAATTTTTATATATTATTGAATATATTACATTGAAGGGCATCTGAAAAGAAAAATCTTTTCTTACTGTAAATCTCAGTCAACTCTTTTACCCCCATATCCCCCCACTCCCAATACTCAGATGCCCTATCCCCAACAGAGACTTCAATTTTTTGGTTGTCTCATTCCTTTACGAATCTTATCCCTTTACTCTCATGCCCTTTACAAATTCTCAGTTTCTTTATTATTTTTTCAGTCCCTATCAATCCCTTTATTATTCTTTGGTTAAACTCACAGAAACCTTCGGTTTCCTGGATTCTAATTCAAAATAGATAAAAAATAGGAGGGAAAATGTAAAAATATGGAAGAAAATATAAAAAGATGATAAATAATGTAAAAATATGAGAAAAAATTTTGGGAATTTAATTGCCCGAATTAACAAATTAAAAACTGAACGCCCAGCCTTTTCAGGGATTTTCAATTAAATCCAGAATTCTCAGGGCAAGGTATGCTCCATTTGCTCCGTTGTCTATCCCTACACTTCCCACAGGTACGCCCGGAGGCATCTGGGCTATTGAGAGGAGGGCATCAAGCCCGCCAAGTTTTGCGCTTACAGGTACGCCTATTACGGGTTTTTTCGTTTTGGAAGCGACAACTCCTGGAAGGGCTGCCGATAAACCTGCTATTGTAATAAAGACCTTTGCGTCCGTATGCGAAATATAGCTGTCAAGTTCGTCAGGGTTCCTGTGGGCAGAGATGACCATCACTTCATAAGTGTATTTGGTCTTTTCAATTACGGAAACTGCACGGTTGGCTATTGCCCTGTCGGACTCAGAGCCCATAATCAGTGAAATGTCGACCATTTTTCGCTCCTTTGAGGCAAGTCAGGGCAGGTTTCCCTTTCCGCTTAGCTCGTTCTGGCGTTCGATACTCA
>DUIO01000176.1 GCA_013330315.1 Methanosarcina sp.
TTTAATAAAAGAATACCTTCCCGGCGTTTCGATTCTTTTTCCTTACAGGCTGCTGAAGACAGAGGATCCTTTGCCTCATTCCTGGGATGTAACTTCGGACACGATTGCTGCCTGGGTTGCAAAGCAAACGAGCGCCTTATTTATTAAAGCTACGGATGTTGACGGTATATTCGGGGAAGAGAAAGTAATCAAAAATATTCTTGCTTCGGACTTTTCGGAACATTTTGACAGCTGCATTGACCCTGCTCTGCCTGAATTTCTTCAGAAAAACAAAATGGAGTGCATAATTATAAACGGAAAATTTCCGGAAAGAGTGATTCAGGCAGTGTACGGGAGGCCTGTGCACTGTACGACGGTAAAGGGGAATATTTAAATTGTATATCGTATATGACTAGGGAGAGAAGCAAACCGTGTCCAAAAAGCATCATTACATTCAGTTCATCAGATTTATTGATGTTAACACAGGTGCCAAAAAAAGCAGGATACTGAAGCTTAAAGAAGGTACCTGATTCACCGGTTAATTCATTTCATTTCCCAAGAAACAATTAAGGAGAAGAAAAATGTCAGCAGAGAAAGTTGAATACTGTACATCATGCGGAATTCGCCTTGTGGAAAAAGGCTATGTGAAATTTCCCTGCCCTCAGTGCGGAGCAGAGATCGGAAGATGCACAAGCTGCAGGCAGCAGGGTAACGTGTATACCTGCCCGAAGTGCGGATTCAAAGCTCCGTGATTTCGGACAGAGTGAAAGAAAAATCCATACGTAAATTGTAAACACAGCTGAAGCTTGTTTGCAGATATATATAAAATATAAGAGGAATTGAAAATGGGTGATGTTGCAGCCAAAATTAAAATTATGCCAGAAGGCGTTGAAACCGACCTTGTGGAATTGAAAGATAAAATAAAAGCCGTAATTCCGGCAGGAGCCCAGCTTCACGGGGACGTAGTCGAAGAGCCTATCGCTTTCGGATTAAAGGCCCTGATCGTTACACTGATCGTTAATGACGAGGAAGGCGGAACTGAACCTGCAGAAGAAGCCTTTGCAAAAGTTCCCGGCGTCGAGAATGTTCAGGTTGTGGATGTCTATCGCTTCTGAGAAGGAAAAAAGAACCGGATAACGTTCCGGAAAACTTTTTTCATTATTCTCTTTTTCGCAAAAGGGCTCGTAGATCAGGGGAAGATCGTTACGTTCGCAACGTAAAGGCCGCGGGTTCAAATCCCGCCGAGTCCACTTTATAACCTTTATCATTATTTCTCTCAATCTTTTATCTTTTCTACATATTTTCAAACTAGTTTGCTCAGTTTGGAAGTAATTGCTTATGGTATCTAGCATTTTTAAGTGGAATAAACAGCATATTAAAAGAATCTGTCTGAAAATTGATTTTCAAGTTATTGCGATTTCCAAAAATAGTGTTAGAGTTATTTGAGAAGGGAAATTTATGAAACACTTCATTACACAGGATACGCCTGTTACGGAAGAGGTACTGAATGTTATTGCTCATTTGCCAACGAAAAGTCTTCCTGCGATAGTTGAGGATAAATTCTTTGCTAAACTGAAAGACTGTGATTTTATGCGTATAGCAGTTTTACTCGCTCAAAAAAGCTATGACGAAAGGGGCTGCCCTATTGGTGGTGTCATCATTGATAATAAGACGCGCCGGATTATCGGGAAAGGGCATAATACTCTTGTTCAGGACAACGACCCTTACAACCATGGTGAAACTTCTGCTATACGAGATGCGGGACGGCAGGATTTCAGCGATGCCACGATTTTCACAACGCTTAGCCCCTGCGATATCTGTGCCACATTAATATATATGCGCCAGTTCGACCGCGTGGTCGTTGGCGACGTTACGAGCGCCTCGGGCAATGAACGGATGCTGCGAGAGAAGGGTGTCAAAGTCGACATCCTCGAAGACCCTGCAGGAATAGCATTGTATGCGAGATACCGAGCAGAAAAACCTGAGCTTGACATGGAAGACTGGAAAGGTCTTGGCTGCCGTACCTAAATTTGACCTCCAAATCTAAAAATTTTAATGATCCCGATATTCTGCTAATCCTGATTTTCTGCTAATCCGAATATTCTCACAGTCCTGATAGCTCTGATTAAAACCGTTTTGTCAAATTCCTTTTGAGTTACGACACTTTAATTTTTTTCTAGCTAACATTTTTACTCGATGTAAACCTTTCTTTATTTTTTATAAATAATTAAAAATTATTCTGAGACTATAGCCTCTATTGACACTTATTATTTGTCTTATTTATTAATTAACTTATTAAAAATAGAAAGAATTAAATACAAATAACTCTTTTTATATATTAGTGTGGTCATCCCACGCTAGAATAACCCCCTCAGATGGCCAGGGAAAGTTGAAGCTCCTCCTGGCCACTCTAATCAACCGGATGTTTTTCAGAAAGAGATTATTTCTAAAATCCTGTCATGAATCATATTCTTTTTAAATAATGGGTACATAACAAACCAGTATATATTTTTTTTACAATGAATACCCGATATGCAGGATTGAAGGGAGCAATAGCGGAAAAAATGGGAAGGTCCGCAAAGCTATTTTTTACCCTGTTTTTAAGCAAAAAACGATCCTTAATTTAAGAGGGATCTAATCAAGGAGATTCAGGCAAAGCGAAAAATGGGGGACTGATAGTTATAAAAATCAATACATTTTCCGGGGAAGAAAGAGAAGTAAGAAAAATCGAACAGAAGGACTCAATAGAACTTCATGGTAAAGTAATAAATTCCTTTCCTTCGGAAAATCCAAATCCTATCCTCAGGGTAGAAAATAACGGAAAGGTTCTTTATGCTAATAGAGCAGCCAGCTTTCTTCTCGAAAACTGGGGAATAATAGAAGGAGAAAAAATTCCTCAAATCCTGTGGGACAATATTACAGGAATTCTTTCGAATAGTTCTAATAACTTTGAAATCAATATAGGAAAATCCGTATACTCTTTTGCACTCTATCCCTGTTCGGAAGGCAGTTATATAGATGTTTTCGGGCTTGACATAAGCTACAGAGTACAGGCCGAAGAGAAATTTATGCCTCAATATGAAGAACCCGAAAAATTTGTTAAGGCAAGGGTTCCCGAGTATGTCAAAATAAACGAAAAATACATACATGAAGAAGCAGAAAGGCAAAAAATCGAAAGAAATCCACGATATAACCTCCAATTTCTCGAAATGCTTCTCGACAGCATTCCAAGCCCCATCTTTCAGAGAGACATTAACGATATTTATGTAAACTGTAATGAGAGTTTTGCCAGGCAGATTATGGGCCTTCCTAAGGAGGCAATCCTGGGGGGTTCGTTCTCAGAGTTTCAGAAGAGAATCCCTGAAAAACTGATCGAGTTTTATTATAACTGTGACAGAAAACTTCTCGAAAATGGGGGTAGCCATTACTGTGAAACCAGTGTTACCTGTGCTGATGGAATAATTAGAGATTTTCTGTTTCATAAATCTACTTACAGGGATGATTCTGGAAAAATTGCAGGAATTGTAGGAGTAATGCTGGACATTACTTCGAGAAAAAAAGATGAAACTTTTTTCCGGAAAATTGAAGAGAAGTACAGGCTCGTTGCAGAGCAGACAGGGCAGTTAGTCTATGATTACGAAAAGGAATCAGGGCAAATTAACTGGGCTGGGGCAATTAAGGAGCTTACAGGCTACAGCCCTGAAGAGTTCAGGCAGGTAGACCTTACGAGCTGGATAGAACACGTTCATCATGAAGACCGGGAAAAAACGTGGGAACTGTATGAAAAGTGCCTGGAAGATAGGGGAAAATACCTTGGAGAGTACAGGTTCAGAAGAAAAGATGGAAGCTACTTTTATGCAGAAGATAGAGGGGTGTGCCTCCAGGACAGCTCTGGTAGGGTTTGCCGGATCGTCGGAGTAATTAAAGACATCACCGAAAGAAAACTCGCCCGTGATATTCTTGAACGAAGTGAGGAGAGGTTCCGTATAACTGCCGAGCAAACAGGGCAGCTCGTTTATGATTATGATATTCAAAATAACCGGAGTTCCTGGGCAGGAGCAATTGAAGAACTTACAGGCTACAGTTTAGAAGAGTTCCAGGATTTTACTTCAGATATCTGGGCACAGCATGTACACCCTGAAGACCGGGAAAAAGCAGTGAAAGCACATGAAAAATGTATAAAAAACGGGGGGAAATATATTGAAGAGTATAGGTTAAGAAAAAAAGATGGAAATTATATCTTTGTTGAGGACGGCGGCATTTACCTGAAAGCTGAGGATAGCAGCATATGCAGAGTTCTGGGGGTAATAAAAGATATTACAGAAAGAAAACTTGCTCAAAGCAAGATGGAACAGAGCGNNTACTACGATAATTACATTGACAATAAAATTGATTGGGCAGGAGCAATTCCTCAGATTACAGGGTATGGTCACGATGAGTTCCAGAAATTCAGGCTTACTAACTGGATTAGCCTTATTCACCCTGAAGACATGCCGAGAGTAAGATTTTCTCACGAATATTGCTTAAAATATGGGGGTGATTTCCATGAGATTTACAGGCTCAGGAAGAAGAATGGAAGTTACTTCTATGTGGAGGATGAAGGGGTTTATTTGAAAGATGAAAAAGGTCGAGTCTATATGGCAGCCGGTGTCATAAAAGATATTACAGAAAAAAGGTCAGCACAGGAGAGACTCAAAGAAAGCGAAGAAAGGTTCAGGATAGCTGCTGAACAAACCGGGCAAATAGTGTTTGAACACGACCATGGAGATAAGGACATCAAGTGGGCAGGAGCTATCCAGGACGTTACAGGATATACGATAGAAGAGTTTAGCAAATTCGACAATGCTACATGGGCAAGCCACATTCATCCTGAGGACCGGAAAAGGACGCTTGATGAAATCAGGATGTACCAGAAAAAAGAAAGTAAGTTCCGTGTTGAGTATAGATTCAGGAGAAAAGATGGAAACTATATTCATGTTGAAGACAGTGGAGTTTACCTGAGAGATGAAAACGGGCGTATTCGAAAGGCCTTTGGTGTAATGAAAGATATTACAGGCATAAAACTGGCTTCGGAAAAACTGAAAGAAAGTGAAGCACGTTACAGGTCTTTCATGAAGAACTTCAGAGGAATTGCGTTCCAGATGGGTCTTGACTTCACCCTGCTTCTCATAGATGGAAATATTGAAGAAACCACAGGGTACAGAAGAGAAGATTTTATCTCCGGAAATATCGATTGTTACCGGATTGTTTTCCCCGAAGATAGAGAAAAGGTTTTTGAGAACAGGAAGAAATCTGCAAACGATCCTTCTATTTTTTTAGAACACGAGTACAGGATATGTCAGAGTGACGGTAAATCAAGATGGGTCCGTGAGATTATCCAGAATGTCCCTGACCCTTCAGGCAAAAAGAGAATTTTACAGGGAACGGTATATGATATCAATAGACAAAAAGAAGCTGAAGAATCTCTTGCAAAAATAGAAGAAATCCGCAAAAAGGAAATACATCACAGAATAAAGAATAACCTGCAGGTAATCTCAAGCCTCCTTGAACTTCAGGCAGAAAGGTTTAACGATGTAGAGGTTCTCGAAGCTTTCCATGAAAGCCAGAACCGGGTTGCTACAATGGCGATAATTCATGAAGAACTCTACAGATCGAAAAACAATGAAACCCTGGATTTTTCCGCCTATCTCCAGAAACTGACATCCGAACTATTTCACTCATATATTGTCAGAAAAGGATATGTGGATATGCACCTCGACATCGACGAGATTTTCCTGGGCATAGATACTGCAGTTCCCCTGGGAATAATTGTCAATGAGCTTGTATCGAATTCTCTGAAGCATGCGTTCCCGCCGGGCAGAAGGGGGGAGATTCGTATCAAACTCTACAGAACAGGGAATAGTGATGAGAATAAAAGTATAAGTAATAGCACTAATAATATTGGTTCTAAGAGTTCAGTTGATAAAAATATCCAGTACACACTGGTAGTTTCGGACAATGGGTTGGGTTTTCCGAAAAACATTGATTTCAGGAACACAAGCTCTCTGGGGTTGCAGCTCGTAAATATACTTGTCGAGCAACTGGAGGGCGCAATTGAGCTTAATCGCAGTTCAGGAAGTGAATTCAAAATAAGGTTTAAAGAGCCCTGCCAGTCATCTGAAAACGTATCCAGCATTAAAGGGGAGATACAATGAAAAAGGCAAAAATTCTGGTTGTTGAGGACCAGAACATCGTCGCTCTAAATATCAGAAACAAACTTAAAAATCTGGGTTATACCGTACCAGGCACTGCGTCCACAGGAGAGGAAGCAATAAGAAAGGCAGAGCTGACGAACGCGGATCTTGTTTTAATGGATATCATGTTGAAAGGGGACATGGATGGAATTGAAGCTGCACGTGAGATAAAAACTCGCCTTAAAATTCCTGTGTTATATCTTACAGCCTATACTGACGATGAAACCCTCGAAAGGGCTAAAATGACAGAACCGGCAGGATATATCTCCAAACCTTTCAAAGAAGAAGACCTTCACAGTAATATCGAGATGGCACTCCATAAACACAGAGCCGAAAAGAAAGAGAGTGATAGCTCAGCCAGTGACGAATAAATTTTTCATCAAACAGTAAGAAAGCCTGTATCCGATTAAAACGGATACTTTCTTCTCAAAAAACGGTGCATATTCTTAAAAACGTATTGAAATATATTTTGTTCAGATTTTTACCTGGCTATTAAGCTCCATTGATACCCACAATAAGAGCTTTTTATGGGAATTCATTCAGAAAATGTACCTTATGTATTTATTATCAAAAAATAAAATTAATTCTTTAATAAAAATAACATTTACTCTTGATTGAAAGGGGCAGGTAGGAATAAATATGGATCATTCCCGGTCCAGATAAGTTCCATTGAGGATTGATTCCGATGCAAATCGGTTTTGATATGTTAGTTCCTGTCTGAATTGGTTTCTGTATGAATTGGTTTCTGTATGAATTAGTTCCTATCCGAATCAATTCCTATACGAATTAGTTTCATGGTGAATCTGCTCAATCCGGACTAATCGGATCAGGTGGAAATTGGAAAAATGGGGTGAAAAAATAAGTAAAGCAACGATTCTGGTCGTTGAGGATCAGAA
>DUIO01000207.1 GCA_013330315.1 Methanosarcina sp.
GAGGTTCGGATTCGTTGTTCAGGATGTCCATGATTTCATTCACAGAACGCCTGATATTTCTTGGAACTGAAGAGTCACTTGTTATGCTGTCTAGAACTTGAAGACATTGTCTGATAACTTCTGCTGAATCATTTGATGACATTTGAATCACCTTCGCAGTCAATTATGATGTAAAAATTAGAGCTAATAAATTAGTGTAAGACAGGCTTGTTATATAAAATATTATCGGTAATTCCATTGCCCGATTAATTTAGTGCCTTCCTCCTCCGATTTTCTGTACAGGCTATTTTTGGTTTTTGTGTTATAAAGGTAGTTTCATATAGAGGGAATTACAGGAAAAATCATATAAAATAGTAAAAATCGTGCAAAAAGGAAGGTTAGGCATATGGATTCTGATAAAGACAAAAAAGTAAAGCGAATAGCCCGTTTTCTGGAACTTGGGGGCACAATGCTTGCCGAGCACTGTAAAGTCTGCGGAGCCCCAAAGTTTCGTTATCAGGGTACGGTAATCTGCCCCGTCTGTGATGTCCGGGAAGAAGAGGAAGAAACTCCGGTTTCCGAACCTGCGGCAGAGATTCAGGCTCCAGAAGCCAGACCCTCTACTGAAAGGGAAAGACCTTCTTTTGAACCCAGGAAGAAAGTACAGGCACGCAGACAGAAGCCCCGGTTCGGGCAAAGGACATCGGAAGCTGACGAGGAAGAAGGGAAAGAAGAGAAAGACCTCACATTTAAGGAAGAAGAATCTCCTGAGATTTCCTGTGCTTCTTATGAAACCGAGGAAACAGAGAGGAATGTCCCTGAAGTCCGTGCTATACCTGAGGTTCGGGCAAGGCACAGGGAAGCACCCAGATTTTCTACCGGTCAGAAGGACTGTGAAGTACTGGAAAATCTTCTCTTCAAAAAGATCATCAGCGTTGCTGCCTCACTGCAGGACGAAAAGAACTCTCACAGTATTGCTGAGCAGCTAGAGTTAATTGAAAAAGGAATTAGCTTGATAGAGCGGCTAAAACAAATGTAAAACTGCAGATGCGAGAAACCTGGTGGCAGAGGGTGTATGGACAGGCTTCCAAACCAAATTAATAAAAATAACAATAGAAACTGATAAAGGCTTAACAGGAATCTGACAAAAACCAGCAGAAGCTCTGACAAAATGACAGAAGCCCGACAAAATCTGGTAATGATTTTGAAAAAGCCTAAAAATCAGAACCTGCAATAATAGGGTCTGAAAAGAATAGGGCTTGAAAAGTAACAAAATTTGACACATAGTCTGATTATATGGAAACATGGCACCACAAAATCCACCTTCACTTGTGATCCAAACTGAAGTCTATATAAACGTCAAATTTCTGGAACGCAGGTATAACATTAAAAAGAAATAGCCAAAAAGAGAGTATTAAGAGAAAAGAGCCAAAAAGAGGTCTTAATAAAGGCTTAATCGCAAAGTTGAAGTTTGGTTATTCCTTTCTTCTCTTTTGGGAGTTAAATATGCCCTGACCTGGGGAATTTATCTGAAAAATCCGAGTTTCTTCGGAGAAGATTTTGGATTCCATGTATGGCCTTTTTTCCTTCATGCTTGCGGCATATCTCTCACGACATCGATTTTGTCTCGTAAAGGCACTTTTCAGGTCTCTTCCTCTTTTTATATGTAAATTTTAATTTTAATCATTATATATATTTATCATATATCTAAAGTAGGTTATTATTCACTATTTATCTCGATTTTTCATTACAATTTCCAACTTTCTGGTTACAGGAATCCTTTTTCCTTTAACTGTTTTTACATAATGTAATTTATGGTGAAGTTAATCTATTCAGCACGCGTTTTTGTTTTTCTTTTTAACTCCGTTAACTTAGAGAAGGTGATTTTTGGAAAGATATTTTCTATCATTATTTATCGTTATATTTTTCCCCTTTGTTTTCAAAATCAGCCTTTTAGGGCTGAACAGATTTATCATGATTTTTCATAAATTTCTTTTAGGAGTGTTTATATTTTATGACCAGATAAATGTATATTGAGAGGTGATGAAAGCATGCGAGAGATATACAGAGACCTGCTTTCATGTCTGATTACCTTTTTGAGGTTGCTTGGAGCATTGATCTTGCTCTTCCCGTTTGGATGGGTTTTCATCCTCCTGGGTGTGCTGCCTGAACCAAAATGCACGGTTCACAGGCGGCGTTTAGAAAAGATATTTTGCAACGTCAAAAGGTATTGATAGAACAGGTTTTTTCTCGCAGGAATTCCCTTAGGGAATTCCGTAAAAAACGTTTTTCCCGGAGCTCACAGGTTGAATCCGTTAATGCAAGCTTATGTACAAAATAGAAGTTTTATATACACGGTTTTTGTACACGGTTTTCCTCTAATATTTTGCCGGCTATCCTCCTCATATTATCCGAGTTTTTCAGCCTCAATCTCCGGGTATTTTATTTTTGGGTTTTTTCTACGCTCCGGATTTTGTTTTCATATTTGTTCTTTTTTATACCTTATCCTTTATGGGGAATAATTTATCCTTTATATGGGCTTTCAAGGATTTCTCGGATCCTCGCTGCTGTTTTTGGGCCTATTTGCTTTACTTTCTTAAGCTCTTCCATATCTGCCTGCATAACAGCTTCTACCGAGCCGAAGTATGAAAGGAGGTTTTTGGCAGCTTTTGGCCCTATATTCGAGATCGAAGAAATGAGGTATTCCTGCTGTTCTGCAAGGGTGCTGGCAGATTTTTTTCCATGCGGATTAATTTCGCGTTTATTTTCTGTCTGCTCACGTTTTGCAAGTATTTTCAGGATAGATGCAGTCTCTTCTTCATCGCGCGAATATAGAATGGATATTCCAAAATCAATTGCAATAGAGATTAGCGAGCCGTAAATAGCATTCGGATTAATCTTCCTGGAAGTAAAAAGTTCTTCGCCTTCAACTATCAGGACAGGCTTTTCATAAACTCTTGAGAGGTCCGAGAGCTGGGAAAAAAGATTGCGTTTTCCATCGATCAGGGAACTTGCAAAATCATCGGTGCGCTTTCTCTCTACTGCGAGACGGTCACTTACAACGTAGTCTCCTATTTCAAGTGCTGTAAAGCTGAGTTCAACTCCAAGCCTGTCCAGGGTTTTTGCAACCCCGCTCTTTGTTTCCCTGTGGTCGATAATTATTCTGAGGGATTCGGCTGAGCTTTCTCCTGATGCGGCTACGAAATCTACAAGAGTTTTTTGCTTCTCTTTCAGGCTTATATCTGCTTCTCTCCCAATTTCCTTTTCATTTTCACCCAGGTTATTGTCCAGGCCCTTCTCCAGGTTTATCTCTCTGTATTCTCTGTCTCTTTTACTTTTCTCTCCGATATCCTCAAGAGTGCTGCTACCGGTTTTCCAGCTTTCACTTTCAAGTTCATCTTCGACTCTGATCTCGGTCTCTTGCAGTGCCGGATTAGAGTCTGGCTTTAAGTTTTGGTTTGACTCCTGTTCTAAGCCTGAAATATGGGTTAATTCTTCAAAATCCGAAATTTCTGCTCTTTTCTTTGCGGTTTTCGGACCAAGGAGAGATTCAAGCCCGTGCATACTGTTCAGCATTCTCTTTTCCTTATTTTTGCTGCTCCAGTAATAAGCCTCGTCTCTGGTGCCCTTTGTTACAAGTACTGTAACCCTGCCTTTGTGTTGCCTACCTGTCCTGCCTTTTCGCTGGATGCTCCGGATCTCCGAGGGAACGGGTTCGTAAAAAAGTACCAGATCCGTTGCAGGAATGTCAAGCCCCTCCTCTGCAACTGAAGTAGCAACCAGGGCGTTATATTCTCCAACCCTGAATTTTTCCAGGATCTCAACCTGCTGCTTTTGTGTAAGCCCTTTATCCTTATGTCGTGACCCCTGCCCTACAAAACGAACAGGGTTAATCCCGGAAACTTTGGAAAGGGCGTTTGCTACCATTTCAGCGCTATCTCTGTAGTTCGTAAAAACAATTACTCGTGAGTCAGGGTTTCCTTCAAGCTGCTCACACACAATCCTCCGGGCAAGCTCGAGTTTGGGGTGCTCAACATCGC
>DUIO01000208.1 GCA_013330315.1 Methanosarcina sp.
GACTGGCCAGTAGAAAAACCTTTAATTAAACAGATGAACAGTTCCGGAAATCATGATATCACCATAAGGGGATTTGAGATCGATGGAAATCATGATAATAACAGAGATAAAGGAAGGGGAAAAGGATACCACAACCTGATCTATATGATTAATTCCGAAAATATAAATGTGCATGACCTCTATCTGCACGACAGCCACGGAGACGGGCTGAAAGTTACTAAATGCTCAAACGTCCGGTTTTACAACAATAGAGTGTATAAGCTAGGTCATGATGCTTTTTATTCAGTTTATTCCTCAAATATGGAGGCCTGGAACAATACAATAACATGCAGGACGAATAGCGGGCTAAGGGTTTACAACTCAAACCACGTAAAATTTTACGATAACACCATCAACTCCGAGGGAGAAGGAGGAGCAGGTATTCAGGTCCAGAAAGAAGGTTCGTCGACCATTGTGGATGATATAGAAATCTTCAATAATTTTCTATACGAGACCAATGCTGCAGGTGTCTGGATTACAGGTTACGGACCCAAGTACTCTAAAGATGATGCAAAAGACATATACATCCACGATAACAAATTTTACAAAACCGGTATTAACCAGGGTGCTGATTGGGCAGGCGGTGTTGTTCTCAATGGGTTCCAGAATACTGTCATAGAAAATGATCTGTTCGACGGATGCTATGGTGCAGCTGTTGCCCATAAAAGGGTTAAAGCGTTTTCAGCCCCGGAGTCGGGGTATACTACGATTGTAAAAAACAATATAATAATTAATACTCAGCCCAGCCGTGAAGCTGGAAAAGGGTATGCAATATTTAATAAGTTAAACAATACCCATGAATTTATCCTGGAAAATAACTGCCTTTCAAACAATACCGGTGGAAATTATTTATATGCAAATTCCACATCCGACGTTAATTTTGATAACGGATACGTTGAACAGGTGAGTAAAAACGAATCGATGAGAAAAGAATTTCCATGGAAAGAAGCACTGTCCGCAGGGACAAAGTAACCCTGACCAGTGCTCAGTTGCGTAATACTTTGATTTGCATAATAATGTGACCTGTTATCTGTTAAGAACTTCAGGTTTATCGACCTTTGATATCGTTATAACTGGCTTTATACACAGGCTGGACAAAGACTGCAGAGAAAAGGAATTATCCTCTTATTTCAAATGGTTCTTTTTTTCAGTAGTTCGTTTTGCATTTTTCTTTTTAGCAACTTCTCGGAAATCCAGCCAGTAGCATTGTAATTGGACACCAATTTATTATTTACTGGAAGTATAATAAGAATAGTAAATAAGAAAAATAAGAATAGTAAACGAGGATAATAAGAATAGTAAATAGGGATAATACCATTTTGCACCGGACACAAATCCATTATTTTTATCAGGAGTAATTAGCAGCTAAAAAATTGAGAATTTCAACTTATCTCAACCATATTTCAGTTATATATAAATGAAGGACAAGTATATTTTCTCTGAGAAATATAATATAAAAGGTCGAGCATTGTTCTTTAAATCAATATTTCAGACCTTTAAATCGATATTTCAGATCTTTAAATCAATATTTCAGATCTTTAAATAAATATTTTCTGTAAAAATATCTTTACCTTTGATTTTAAAGTGTCAAATCTTTCATGGGGGTGAAAGAATCACTTCACTAATATCCGAAGATGCAGGACCTGAAGAACTTGAAGCGATAGCAATGGCAGTACATTCCCTCGTCGGGCTTCCGACTACAATCCGCAGTTTAAAGAGAAGAGGGCTTCGCCTGGAAAATGGAAGAATAATTGACAGGGACTATACGGGACCTATACTTGAAGAGGTGCTCAGGACAGGTAAGACAGCACGCGGAGTTCCTAAAGAGGGGACATACATGGGCAGGAACGTTGCCGTTTCCCCTATTTTCTCCAGAAGCGGAAAAGTTATTGCAGCAATAGGAATTGTCGATTTGCTATCTGTCCTTAAGATGCAGGAAATAATCAGGACTGTAGTAAATAATAGCCCTGCAGTCGTTTTCCTGTGGAGAAATGAAGGAAAATGGCCTTCGGAATTTGTCTCAGAAAACGTCGTCCAGTTCGGGTACACAGTTGAGGACTTCATTTCCGGCAATTTCCTTTACGGAGATATTATCCATCCCGATGATCTGAAAAAAGTCAAAGAAGCGCTTGAAAGACGCATCCGAAGAGGAGAAGTTGACTTCAATATAGAGTACAGGATATTCACAAAAGCCGGAGACCTGAGATGGGTCAACGAAAGGGCATTCATTCAGCGAAATGAAGACGGAGAGATAACACATTTACAGGGGCTCGTCCTTGACGTGACCGAAAGGAAAGAGAAAGAAGAAGCCCTGAGAGAATCTTTTGAAATGCAGAGGCTTTTGAGGACTATAATAAATAATAGTCAGGCAGTAGCTTTTCTGTGGGAAAATAAAGAAAATCTGCCTGCAAAATATGTTTCTGAGAATGTCGCCCAGTTAGGGTATACAGTAGAAGATTTCATTTCAGGAAAAGTGATATACGGGAATATAATTCATAGGGATGACACAGACAGGGTTAATGAAACCCTTAAACGCAATATTGCGGAAGGACAGGATTCTTTCGGGATTGAATACAGGATTTTTACGGGAGACGGAAAAATGCTCTGGGTAGACGAGAGGGTCTTTATCCAGAGGGAGCCGGAAGGCAGAGCAACCCACCTGCAGGGCCTTGTTGTTGATATCACTGACAGAAAAGAAGCCCAGAAAATGCTTGAAATCCAGAGGGAACTTGGAGCGAAACTTAATACCAGCTGGAACCTCCATTCAATCCTTAATATGGTACTTGATGCCTGCCTGCAGATAAACGGGATAGATGCCGGAGGAATTTACATCAAAGACGAACTTATGGACCAGATAAACCTTGTCGAATCTCGCGGGATCTCCCCTGAATTCAAAGAGAAAGTTTCCAGGTTTAAAGAAGACTCAAGTGAAGCAAAACAGGTTTGGGCTGAAAAACCCATTTACTCAATGGATTTTTATTCGGAAAATATGGCTGAAGCTGTAAAAAAAGAAGGCATCACGGCAGTTGCAGTAATCCCTCTAAAATACAGTAACGAAATCATAGGTAGCCTGAACTTTGCATCTCATACCATGGACAGGATTCCCTGGAATATCCGCAACTTCCTTGAAAGCATTGCTCTTCAGGTAGTAAGCCACATAGCTCCGGTCTGTATCCAGGCGGACCTATCNNCGTCATCAAATTGAAAATGAGAAATTGAAAGTCAGATAAGTCAGTAAAAGTCAGGTGGTTCAAAGGGCTCTGCGTTAATGAAGTATATTACGGGATCAGCTTTCAGACTGTCCTGAATTTGCTCCATTTACACCTTACGCGCCAATGAAGTAGATTTCGGGATCAGTTTTTACGCTGTCCAGAGTTTGCTTCATTTTACATCCTGCGCGCCAATGAAGTAGATTTCGGGATCAGTTTTCAGGCTGTCCTGAATTTGCTCCATTTTACAGTACTTCCCTTATGAACCAATTAATACTATGTAAGTTATAATATAAAATTCCAGCGATAGAATTCAAGATAATTTAATAAGTCTGAAAATTTAATAAGCGGAAGCCTTTATTCAGATATAGAAATGCCTTTATCCGTCTTTATTTTATCTGCCTTTATGTTATTATCCACTTTTACCTCAACTTCCCTTTTACATTGAATGAATCGCCTCAAAGATTTTCGTACCTTATTCTTTTCTTCTTTATTTTCCGGCTTCCCGGATATTTTTCAGGATTTCCTTTATGCCGGGTCTTTTCCCGTACATGAGCAGATAAACCCGGAACAACCGACTTGAGACTATGATTACGGCATGTATGGAAATAAAAAGGATGAAAAGACTTGCTGCGATCTGATAAAAAGGAACTTCCGAAGCCCCTATCCTGGAAAGCATAGCCACAGGCGATGTGAACGGAAAAAGAGAAAGGAAGACTGCAAGGGAACTGTCGGGCTTTGTAAGGATAAGCTGCATGAAAACGAGGGGAAACGCCGCTGCAAATGTAAAGATTCCCGCAACCTGCTGGCTCTCCTGAAGAGAACCGGTTACTGCACCGATCCCTGCCATCATACTGGCAAAAAAGAGAAAACCCAGGAGGAAATAGGTAAGCGCAATGAAGAGGAGCATGGGTTCTACCTTTACAGGAAAAGCATACCCGCCTCCGAGAATTACTACTGAAAGCCATACAATAATCTGAAGGAGACCAACTGCGCCAAGCCCAATTACTTTTCCTGTAAGAAGTTCGGCAGGAGTTGCGGAAGAGAGGAGAACTTCAATAACCCTATTTTCTTTTTCTTCAGCGACCCCACGGAGAAGATAACCTGATGACGAAAAAATGCTGAAAAAGAGAAGAAAAGCCATCAGAAAAGGTAGACCGAAGTTGGTCAGGATTTCGGCTATGCCCTGCTCTGAGGACTCACCATTGTCCCCCACATTATAAAGCTTCAGGTTAATCGGGTTTTTAACCCTCTGAAGTACAGCTTCGTCCACACGGTCTTTCAGGAGAGAATCTATAGCGATATTTGAAAGTTCGGCTGAGAGCTCGGACCCGGGAACTGAGATTTCCTTTTCCGAAGAATAGACCTCGATTATACCGGTCTCAAGGAAATTCTCAGGAACTATAAGATAGGAAGAAATTTGCCCGGACTTCAGATCTTCTCTGGCTTCAGAGCTTTCTTCGTAATCTATAAACTCTATAGTTGAAGCCTTCGCCCCCAGTGGTCCTACGGAAAAGCCCTGACTGACAGAAGACGCAGGAAACTCAAAAGAGCCTGTCATATCAATATAGCCTATCCTCTGGTCTTCGACAGGGGCAGTGCCGGCAAGCAGAGGAGGAATAAAGGCAACTGCGGCAAGGAAAAGAGGAAAAGCGAAAGTCATAAAGAGAAACTCTTTACGCCTTATAGTTTTAAGAAACTCATATCTGGCAACAATAAAAGTTTTTCCGGAAATTTTACTCACCAGAAGCACTCTCCACAGTTTCAATAAAAATTTCGTTCAGGGAAGGAAGAGCTTGCTCGAAGCGAAGGATTTCAACTCTCTTTATAAGTTCCTGAAGGACTGCCTGTGTACCTATATTCTCTTCAGGAAAAATCTCAACCGACCCCTCATGCTCTGCAATTCTTTTAATGCCCGGAATTTCTTGAATAGTATTTAAACTTCCTCTATCCGCAAACTCCACAAAAAGAGAGTTTTTTCCGTGTTCCTTTCTTATTCCTGCAACGGTGCCGTAGAGCACTCGCTGTCCTTTGTTGAGCATAAGGATTCTGTCGCAGAGTGTCTGCGCCTGCTCCATTATATGCGTGGAGAAAATAATGGTCCTGCCTTCATTCCTGTACTCGAGAATTTTTGCTTTAATGGTTTTTGTGCTTACTGGATCAAGCCCGGAAAATGGTTCATCAAGAATAATAAGATCAGGGTTATGGATAATTGAAGATAGAAACTGAATTTTTTGCTGCATCCCTTTTGAGAGCTCTTCTACTCTTTTCCCCCTGTGTTCATACAGGCCAATGGATTTCAAAAGAGCTTCTGCATTCACCTGAGCTTCCTTTTTAGGGACATTTTTAAGCTGGGCAAGGTAGACAAGCGTGTCAAGAGGCTTTGTCTTCCTGTAAAGACCCCTTTCTTCAGGNNTGTCCTTTCCGGCAGCAGTAAGATGATCCCCAAAAACACGAACTTCCCCTGAATCCGGTTTTATAATATCAAGAAGCAGCCTTATAAGAGTAGTTTTCCCAGCCCCGTTTGGACCAAGCAGTCCGAAGATCTCACCCTGTTCGACTGAAAAGGAGATATCTCTTATAACATTTTTTTCTGCAAAAGACTTTGATACGCCTTTAAATTCCAGAGCATGCATCCAGATTAAATATATTCCAATATAGAATAAGTTTATTGAATATTCAATTTGAATTAATAAGTAGCTTTAATTGAGTTAATATTTGAGTGATTTGGGTTAATATTTAAGTTAATAAATTACTTTAATGGGGAACAGGTGACAATATGCTACCCAGAGTGGTTATACACAACAGCGTAAGTCTTGATGGTTCGACTACCGGTTTTACGGCAAACCTTGACGTTCATTATGGAATCCTGGGGAGTTACGAGCCCGATGCCATGATAATCGGCTCAAATACTGCAAAGACAGGCACACAATTTTTTTGCGAAAAAATCCCTCAGGAAGAGGAGTCCGACTTTAAGAAACCTGAAATTCTGCCTGATGACACCCGAGCATACTGGATGATTGCAGACTCAAGGGGAATCCTCGAAGGACTTATGCATGTATTCAGGCGTTCCGAATACAGCAAAGGTGTAATTGTCCTTGTTTCCGAGAAAACTCCTGAAGGTTACCTCAAATACCTCAAAGAAAGAAATTACGACATTATCCAGGCGGGAGCAGAACGTGTGGATATCAAGCAAGCTCTTGAAATTGCAGCTGAGCGACACGGCTTCAAACTTATTGTCTCTGACAGCGGAGGAATATTAAACAGTATCTTACTTGAACAGGGGCTTGTTGAGGAAATAAGTTTGATCCTTACCCCTGAGATTGTAGGAAAAAACGGAACGAACCTTTTCAGAGGCATTGAAAAAAGCGGGGTTCAACTGGAACTTGTAAAAAATGAAATTGTAGAAAAGAAATATGTGCATCTCGTTTACAGGGTTTTGAAAGAATAAGAATAAATTATTTTAGTTTTGTACAGTCTCCAGAATCGATTCAGGATCTGCTTATACTCAGTGCAAGTTAATCAGGAGCTTAATGCAGAGAAGTTGGCAAGGGAAGTGAGAAACAAAAGATACGGAGAAATTGGTCAGAGAGGTTAATATTGGTATCAGGAAAGTTATTCAGGAGAGCTGATTAATCCGGTTAGATCTTTTTCCGGTTAAATTATATATATCCTCCCTGATTGCCAGTAATAATCAGGAGTTCTGGCATTTACNNGTTCTGGCATTTACAAGTGTTCTGGCATTTACAAGTGTTCTGGCATTTACAGGTGTTCAGCTTGGCATTCAACTCAGACGTCCAATTTGAAAGGCAGCCTAAAAACTGTTGACTCGTGACATCCGGAAATTACCCAAAAATTACCCGAAAATTCTTTGGGTTTAGATTAATTTTTTTATTATGTTCAGGATTATGAATACTCATTTTAGAAATTAACCGTAATATTAATATTAGACCATTATAATTGAAAATGTTTCGACATCCTGGTAAAAGCAAAGTAGAATAAAAAGTTGCCTCCCAATAAAAGGAGTAATTGGCATACTTATTACATTTTTCAGGTGTTTATCCTCTTTTTTTCGAAGCTTTATTGATTATTTTCCAGAAAAATATATATCATGATTAATAATTAGTAATCCGTGCAATAAACTTTATAATGTAAACCTATATAATATTAGAGAGTATTAGGCAAAAAACGTTCCCGGGAAAAGCGACTCCCTGGATGAAATTTACGGTGGAATGTCAATACGAATTACATAACTAACCCTATCATCTCATACAAAGAGGATAGTTTCAAAGGTCCCGCTTCAAGCAGGATAGAAGCTGAAAAATCAGAACTTTTTACCCTAATTGAAAAATTGTTTCCAGCTTTTCTTTTAACTTTCAGATCAAGAGCTGTCAGATCAAGGTTTGAGGAGTGAATATATTGCTCGAAGCCTTAATGTATGGTGCAATCGCTGCCCTTGTATCCGGGACCGTCCTTCCTCTCCTGTACCGCAGTAAAAACATAAGAAAGGCCTCTTTTGGCCTTTCTCTCCTTTCGTCAATCCTGCTTCTCGTCTTTGCAGGCACGATTCTTTATACAGGGAAAGAGCCTGTTTTTCCAGCTATCGGATTTCTTCCGGGCCTGGACTTTACCCTGAATGCAGACAGGCTTGCAGCCGGGTTTATCCTGTTAATCGCAGCAGTCGTGCCCGGAGTTTCGATATATTCAATCGAATATGCAGAGCACGCTAAAAGCGAAGCCAGAAAAAGCCTGCAGGCAGCCCTGACAAATCTCTTTATCCTTGCCATGCTAATGGTCATAATTGCAGGCAATATGGTAGGTTTCCTGGTTTTCTGGGAAATAATGTCCCTTTCTTCTCTCCTGCTCGTGCTACACGACTACTCTTCCGAGGAGAATAAAAAAGCCGGATTCTTCTACTTTGTAATGACCAATATAAGTACGGCTTTTCTATTCATTGGTTTCATAAGCCTCTTCAGGCTTACAGGCTCTGCGGATTTCGGACCTCTTGAATACTCTGCAGCAGACCTCACCCTTCCCTTCATTTTCCTGTTTATTGGCTTTGGTGTCAAGGCAGGGCTTGTTCCTTTCCACAAATGGCTGCCTTATGCTCACCCTGCAGCCCCATCAAGCGTTTCAGCTCTGATGTCAGGGGTTATGCTTAAGGTTGCAGTTTATGGCTTTCTGCGTTTTCTGCTTTCTGTCCCTATGCCTGAACTCGGATGGGGGGTACTTATCCTTACAGCCGGCACTATTTCAGCCCTTTTCGGAGTAATATATGCCCTTAAAGAAAACGATATAAAAAGGCTCCTTGCTTACAGCAGCATCGAGAATATAGGGATTATTTTTACAGGAATCGGACTGTACGCGATTTTCAAAGTTGAAGGGCTTGATTCCCTTGCTCAGTTAAGTCTTGCGGGAGCCTGCTTCCACGCATTTAA
>DUIO01000266.1 GCA_013330315.1 Methanosarcina sp.
TACATCATCAAAACAAATGCGCCCGCCTTCTTCCTTTGTTGTTAGGTCTTCTCTTTTGTCCTGGAGGTCCTTAACGCTGTGCTTGCTCTCTGGAGTTTCATATTCAAAAGCTATGGTTACCTTCCTGCCATCTGCCAGGGTAAATACTGCCACAAGATCCGCCCTTTGTTTTTTGCCGTTATCATTTCCGCTGTGGTCAATAGTCACAAAAGCGCCCATCCTGGAGAGTTCCCCAGCCAGCAAGCAGACTGTAGAATAATGGTCCCATGTCTGATTTTTGAAATGTCCGTCTTCCTTCTGTAAGCTTCTCTTGTAGTATGCTACCGTTTGCTTTCCTGTTATAGGGTTAGTCGCTCTTGCTTTTTCATATCCGTTTGGAAACTCTTTCATGTTTTCTATCCATTCTTTACAGAAAACGCCGTGTTCTTTGACTACCCATTGAACCGCCGGATCAATTTTAAAAACATCCGTCTGTGCTTGTTCTTCATCTGTTTTTAGTGCTCCTTTTCCGAAGATACAATCACTCTCGAAATCATCTAAAATGTTCAGGTAATCTATTCTGTTTTCTCCCAGAAGTAAAACACCGCATCCTTTTCTAGGATCCATTAACCGCTCTGTATCAGTTTCGGAGAGTTTGAACTCTTTTACTAGAGGCCCTACATTGTCCCATCTGAGAGTCGCCAGGAGCAGAATATAGTCTGTGTTTGCCTTAATCATATCCAGCATTTCACGCGGGAATCCTGCAAGGTCCTGAGAAACTATTCTTACTTTAAGCCTCCAGCTTCTCCCCTGCCTGAAAAACTTTTCAATTGATTGCTCCATTCTAGGGTTCTTCACAAGGTCCGCGCCTTCATCAAGTGTAAGCAATGTCGGCTTTTCCTTTCCTGGAGCTGCACATCTAACCTTTGTGAACACGATAGACATTAGAAGCATAGTAATAGCTTCTTGAATGTTGGGGACCTCTGAGAGAGCCGAAATATCAGCCATTATGTAAGGGTTATCAAGTCTCAGGGAATATTTGTTTACAAGATACCCAAGCGGACCGCGCCGGGTAATCATCTTAGTGTTGTTGTAAAGTGCCTCAATTGGTCCTAAAACGTTCTTGTGTTTCCCATCATTGAGCCATTCCTCAAAGATTGCCCTTAGGTCCTCGAAGTCTGGCCAGAAGTCCCCATCCTGCCAGCGGTCTGTATTAATTACGTTCCCCTGGCTATCTACAATATGGAAGTCTTCGTATAGCCTCGCGAGAGCATCATACAGCCAATTTTTTTGCTGATCACTATAACCGGATCCGACCAGAAGCCCTATTGATTCTAGAAGGGTTGTAAAGTGCGCTAAATAGGCATCTTGATACCCATCTTGTGAAGTATCCATTGTTGAAGGGTCAAAGAACACCTGAAGCATATTGAAATTAGTTCCATTATGTCCCACTTTGATAAGCTGACCATTCATCGCCCGACATACCCGTAAATGTNNGGGAACTACGTGCACCACGTTCTCCCCTTCAAGGAGAGCACGGATATTATCCTTTAACAGATCCGTTGTTTTTCCGCTTCCTGATTTCCCTATTACGAGAGCATGACCACAAACAGCATTTTCATCATTACCGAAGAAAATAGGGTTTCCTGTGCGTTCATTCATGCCTATGAACCTGCCTGACTCTGCAAGAAGAGGATTAGGATTTCTAAGCAGGGAAGTTTTAGCACAAAAATCTGATTTCCTGGAAGTCTTGAAGAGCCTTCCCCATACATAAGGAGTTAACTGCATCGTTCTGTATGTTTCTACCTGTCCTTTTTCCGGAGTTTCATGCAAGATTCTCTTAGAATCCAACATGATTTTAATCTGGTTCATGGTTTTGTTTACATCTTTAGTAGTAAGTCCTTGAACCGCGACTAAAAGGACATGATGGAATAACCGTGTAGTTCCGTTGTAGATCTCTCTTTGAATCTTGTCTACATCTTCGGCCACAAAATCATTAGCTTTGTCATGTTGTCCGAGCTGTTTGTCTTTCTGCTCCTGGAGTGCTGAAGACAAAGCCACGCTTCTCCGTGCTTTTTCAAGGGATTCATTTTCACCATCAGGAGGGAGCGGATAAAGAACCTGGCATAAAGAAATACTCGTTTCTTTTGTGGTCCCTATATTCAGGATTTCATCAATTATTCTAGGGTCCAGGTTTGAAGGGTAGTCTTGCCTATTCTTGTATTTCCCTGTGAAAGTCCCGACTTTAAGGCATTGTATGAAGGTCCCGTTTGTTTCTATGTATTTACCGTCTTTAGTCGGTTTGAATGAAATAGGGATAATGCTATCGTTTATTTCTTCGATTTTCTGGTTATTCTTTGCCTGTTCTTTCACGCACTTGTCAAAGCTTCTCTTGTACTTGTTTTCGTAATACAAGTTTCTGGTTTTTTCAACTATTCCCATCACATCAACCCCTGGAGATTCTTCATAGTAAACATCTGAGCGTAAAGGATCGCGTATTCTTCAGCATCGAGAACCGGGTTAATTTTTATACCGTGAATACGGAGCATTTTAGAATATGAATCCCTGATTTCGTCTATTCTTTCGTGTGCTTCAGCTTCGTCTGTGAAATAGCCCACCCCAACAAAAAGCACATACATCCAGCCCACCCGGTCTTTTACCTGTTCAAAAAATTTCATTTTTGCTCTTAAACCCATTCTCACAAAAATAGGAAGGTCTTTCTTTTCCAACTTCTTAGCGTAAACCGCCGAAAGGTCCGCGAGGTCTTTGCTTTGTGCTATGANNGTTCGAAGGTGTAACCGTGTAACAAAATGCATAATTACACTTGTTTTTAGAATATGTTTTGCAGATTTCAAAATGTAAATGTCCTTCTTCATCTGCGCTTATCAGTTTTGTAAACTTCCTGGCTTTCTTTGAAGTGGTCTTTTTTGAATACTTGTAAATTTCATCTGTCTTTAGTGCCTGTTTTGTGTTGAAAATAAGGAAGCGTTCAGAATTGTAAAGGGCATATTCGGACCTAGCACCAATGTAAACAGCTGCAATTATACCGATGATAGCAAGAGCGCCATAATTCACTATATCAGGGTTGTCTTTGTGATTTATTACGAACTGCAGGAGGTAAAGTATAGAGAAGCCTGCAGCTGTGAAAATTAAAATTTGTGCGGTCCCGTATTTGCTTGTAATCGTAGATCTAACATTGATCAAAGAATTTGGTGTTTGATCTGTTGCCATTTTAAACATACCTCGCCAACGTTATTAAATATTTAAAACTGCTTGGTGAAAGTAATTTCAGTATCGGAGGCCAGAACACAAAGAAAAGCCCTTCACCGATAATAAAAAGAAACATACCTAAGTATAGGAATCCTGAAGCCGCCCAGCCCATAGCATGTGATTCTAAGTACATGATCACAGAAACAACGGTCCATACTATCACAAATTGAGAGAACACATAACCAAGTGAGTAAAATATTGTAAGAGTACCAAGCCAGCGGATCCGCTTAACTGCCATGACCAACCCGAGCAAAAACCAGAGCTTAACGGCAATGAGGATTAAAACTATCCTGGTTGCAAAAAATCCAGACATTACAGTCCAGAGGCCTGTCATTATCGCAAAAAACCCCACGTTCTCAGAACTGAAAGTTACATGGTCAAGGCTTGAAAGGGTCAAACTTTGTGTAAAATCGTTGTTAAGGTAAAGAGAACCATACAGAAGAGCCGGACCGAGAATAAACCATAAGCCAACAATAATATAATATTCTGCCATCTCATCCACAGTTACATAACCGGGTTGACCTCTGAAGGTTCCAACCATCTCAGAAGCCTTCGAAGGCCACATTTGCTGAAAGAGCAGGAAAGCGGTTAAGAGGAGCCCGAAAAACTTCATTCCCCAGATGTAAACCTGTTTTGTTTTTTCTACTTCTTCTAAAATTACCGGGTCCTGTGTAGGGTCTATACTGTGAGCAGCTACCGCAAAAATCGCCACTTGCTCACCTATGTAATTTTCTGAGTCGTTTAGCTGCCCGGTGTAAACTCCGCCCATGCCTGCCAGCATATCATTACAAAAATCAATTATTAGCTTTGATATTGCATTAGTAATCATTTCCTCGCCTGCCTGCATAGCGCTATCAGCTGCAGAAACAGGAGCACAAGAAAAAGAAAGGAAGAGAAGAAGAAATAAAAGAGGCCTTAAACGCATTAAAGGCCCTCCTTTACCAGGACAGAATAAGGTTGATCAGCATCAGCCCTATTTTCATTCCGAGTATGATAACAATTATCAAAGTAAATGCCCTTCTGCCCTTAATCTCTGCTTGGAGGTCGTCCCAGCCACCTAAAAGAATCCTGATTACAAGGTAAATCAAGGCCAGTTTTGCAGCTAGGTCAATAAGCGCATAAGTGGAGTCTAAAATCCATTGTGCTTTATCCGCGTACTGCAGGGACATCAGATTACTATATCCACGTTCTAGGCTAGGATCAAAAGTATCTGCTGCAAGTGCGTTTCTAGTCATTCCGGCAAGTGTAGCACCTACCGCCATTAATTTTACTTTGAGTGCCATATAAACATAATAAAGATCTTTAACTATTTATAACTTTGTTATCTTTATATACTCATCAAAGTAAGTTATGGAGGGATAATAACCCTCACAAGTTTATAACCACAAAAGAGCATTAACAAATCTCGAAGCAAGAACGCTAAAAAGTCTTTAGTCCATGAATCTGCAGGTAAATCATTAATGGTATGCTGGAAGTCTGTAACCTGGAATTCTTCATAAGGCGTGTAACAAGTGACCTTTAGCTTATTCTTGTCAAAGGGTCCATTAATTATCAAGGAGTCCCCCAGATAAGAAAGGGAACCGTCCCAATAATTCACCGTTGTATAAGCTGTTGATATGATCCCCTTCTCGTCTGCCTGCCTTTCCCCCAACATGAAAATATGTTCTGAAGAATTCCCGCCATATTCATAAACTATCTTTGTGAGCCCTTCAGAAGGCACATAAACCCGAGTATTAGGTATTGACTTGCTTCTATACTCGTTAATGTATCCTTTGGCCTGTGTTGGCCTCTCGAAGACATTAGGAGCCGGGCAGGAGTCCCGGAATACTGCAGTAGATGTTTTAATCTTGCTCTTTCTTTTTTGGCCTGTTGTATGATCAGTTTTAACCGTGTACCAATCGGTTTTTACTGTCAGGACCGCGTAAGCCGTACCATTTTTAATATACTTCTCTTCGTGTTTTTCCATCTTTTTAATGTGCCCGATCCAGCCTATAAGATCCGGGCTTTTAATGACTCTGGATTTCACAAGAATAGAATTTTCATCAGGAATATAAGGGACCTCATCAATATAGATCACATCGGCAAAACCTGCAATTTTCAGGCCACCATAAACCAGGCCTTCGGTGTGCTCTTCAAGTTCAATGTCTATACTTTCCGCTGTTTGCCCGGTCCTGCCTGAGGTCGAAAACTCAATATCAAGAATATCAAAAATTGAATCAAACGGGCTTATATCCTGGTCAATCGTTGGAAC
>DUIO01000253.1 GCA_013330315.1 Methanosarcina sp.
ATTTTTGCATCCCTCAGTGCAAGTTCAAAGGATGCTAATCTGTCCTTATGGACCCCGGTACCTTTTGTCAAAAATGCTTTTCTAGGGATCATGTTAACTCCTTTAAGTTTTTATACCTTTACGCCTGCTCTTCGTACATTTGCTGTGCGATTTCCATTGTCTGGGTGACCAATACACACTTAGATAATTAATAGATGATTTAAAACTTTTCTACAGTCTTCAAGTGACCTTTCGAATAGCTGATAAGCTTAAACCAATATTTCATGTTCCAAATGTACAGGAGAGTTATGAACTTTACCCTTTTTCATCATCAATTTTCAATTATGGAAGTCTCTTTACAGGGACTAAACTTCCCGGAAGATTTCAGTCCAGCGGTTTACATACACTTTTATAAATTTTTTTATGCTCGGATACTGCTTTTTCATAAACATCCGAATTTGAAATTCCTTCAAAGACAAACCTGGTCTCAAGGGGAATGTCACCTGTGTGGACCATTATATCTCTCTTTTCTACATTGACCGTCACCTGGTCAGGAGAAAGCCCGGATTCAGCCATATAGTCAAGGACAAGCTTTCTTCCGAATTCCTCCGCGAATTCGATAGCCTCATTCCTCATTACGAAATGCCTTCTTCCTACAGGCGTATAGACAAAAACCCCTTTTGTCCTGAGGTCATACCTTGACTCGCTGTAAGTAGTACGGACTGTAATTTCAACGCGTTTTATTCCTTTTCCTACAAGGGCTCCGACAGCATTCCCTACATCGGAGTATTCAGGGACAATCACTTCCGCTTCTATCAGTTTTTTCAGGTCTTCCACATAAGCCCTGACCGGCCCTCCGAGAAGCACGACCGGGATATCAACTTTAAAACGAGAGAAGAAGTTTCCTTCAAGAACTTTTTCGATTTCGTTCCTGTCAACTCCTTCCATCAGAAACGAAATCAGGTCTTTTGCCATGTTTCGGGCAAAAAGCTGCTTTACATTTACACAGAACTCATGCCTGCCTGTACCTGTAAAGTTTGCCAGCAGCGTAGCTCCCAGGATTGAGGCTTTAGAGTCCCATTCGGTATATTCTCCAAGGACGTGCAGGGCATCTGTCGGAGTAAAGCCGATAGCCTGCACAAGCCGTTTCTGGACCAGGGAATCCATTACTTTTCTGGGAGGGAGAATGGGTTTGTCCCAATAAATGTCTTTAAGGGAAAGGGGTTCGTTTTTTATAAGGGCGAGGAGCTCCTCTTCTTCCCTGCTCAGGTTAACGGGTTTTTGCGTTGTCCTTACAAAGAACTTTGTTGCCTGGATATGTTCATTCAACTTTAGTTTGTCAGGAACCCAGCGTTTTTTCAGGGTATCCATGAATGAAGGGTAGAGAACAGCAGCCCTGCAGAGAGGGATAACCCTGCGCGGCCCGATATTTATCCTGCTTCCCTGGACCCAGATATGGCTATCTCCCCCCATTGCCGAGGTCTCCATTTTGAGCGCCCTTACCTTTGTCTGCCAGCCTCCTAAAACTGCCCCGGTTTCACTCAGGTAAGGAAGTCCTTTACGGATCAGGGATACATCAGTACTAGTTCCTCCAACGTCAATGACCGCACATGTCTCATGTCCTGACAGATAGGAAGCTCCAAGCAGGCTTGCGGCAGGCCCGGAAAATACCGATTCGATGGGCTTTCTCATGGCTTCATGCATGCTGACAACAGACCCATCACAGCGGAGCATGGCAATTCTGGGCTCAAGCCCTCTCCTTTCTATCTCGCTAACAACGGTTTTTAGAAAACTTTCGGCTACCGGTAGAAGCTGTGCGTTGAGATAAGCAGTAACTCCCCTTTCATAGGCTCCCAGAGACTGGGCAAGCTCGTGCCCGCAGATAACAGGAAGGCCTGAAAGTTCCTGTATGAGGGCTTTTATGCGCAGTTCATGTTCGGGGTTACGAATGCTAAAATAGGATGAGACTGCAAAAGCCGAGACCCTGTCCTTTAACCTGAGTATGAAACTTTCAACTGCGGGAAGGTCAAGATTTGCGATTTCATTTCCATAGCTATCATGTCCTCCCTGTACCATTATGCAGTTTTCGATCTCCGAATCCGCAGGGATTTCATAGTCTCCCACGAGGATCAGTGCGACGGGGTAGCCTGTCTTTTCAAGGATTGTATTGGTTGCAAGGGTTGTGGATACCGAAACCATGGTCACAAGCTTCAGTTTTTCCTTATCAAGCCCGTCAATTGATTCTGTAATTCCCGCTAGAAGGTCGGGGTATGTTGTAAGTGCCTTGTTTGAACCAATAACCTTCCCATCCGAATTCCGGATTAATATGGAGTCAGTATAGGTTCCGCCGGCATCTATGCCAAGACTGTATGCCATTTTTAAACTTCCTTTTTATTTCAAAATTTTTGGAACACTCGTAAATTGCCATTTAAGTCTCAATTTTTATTAAATAAATAAATAAATAAATAAATAAATAAATAAATAAATAAATAACTCGTAAGTTTTTAGTAACCAGTAATAACTGCCTGATATTATTTGCGCTACTGAGTAAAAATAAATATTCCGGATGCGTCCGGAACTCAGACCTTAGGCATCCCTATCCCAACAAATATAAGTTTTGTTTCTACGGGTATTGTGCCTGCTTCACTCAGGGAAATGTCCTTTTTGCTCATCTCTATCTGGACCTGCCCTTTGTCAAGCCCTGCTTCGGCCATGTACTCCATTACAAGCTTTCTTCCGAGGGATTCTGCATATTCCAGGGCTTCAGGATAGTTCCCGAAAGCCTCCCTGCCCTTAGGAGAAAAGAGAAGGACCAACCTTTTCCTGTCTTTTGAGTAGGTACTTTTGATAAGGATTTCAATCCTTTTTATGCCCTTTCCGACAACAGCCCCTACGGCATTCCCGACTTCCGAATATCTGGGAACTATGATATCTGCATCAAGGATCTGTTTTAATTCCTCAGTATACGCAATTACAGGGCCTCCTATCAGCACGACGGGAATTTTCATCCTGAACTGTGTGAACCTGTCAGAAAGGATAATTTTTTCAATCTCCTGAGATGGGACATCTTTTAAGACAAAAGACATCAGGTTCAATGCCATGTTCTTTGCAACTTCTTTTTTAATACGCCTGCAAAGTTCAATGTGGTCTTTTTGAGTGTAGCGTTCAAGAAGTTTTGCCCCGGCAATGGAAGCTTCCGTATTCCATCCACGGTAGTCCCCCAGTACATGAAGGGCGTCAGTAGGGGTAAAGCCGATTGCCTGGATTAGACGTTTTCTTATAAGGGAATCCAGAAGTCCTGGAGACAGGGTTTTTTGGGTTTCCCAGAAGATATCGTTAAGGGAAGTAGGGGTATCCCCTATCCTGTTAAACAGCTCCTGTTCGTAATTTCCAAGGTTTGAAGCCTCTTTGCCTGTTTTTATGAAGAACTTTGTGGGCTGTATGTTCTCTTCAAGGTGCATTGTCCCCGGGATTCTCCCTTTTTTAAGGGTTTCGAGGAAGCCTGGATATTTGACAGCAGCAACACAGAGAGGAATGACCCTGCGTGGACCTATATTGATTTTCATATTTTTTACCCAGATATGGCTGTCCCCTCCCATTGCCGAAGTCTCCATCCGAATGGCTTTTACTTTGGTCTGCCAGCCTCCCACCACAGCCCCTTCCGGGCAGAGTTCGGGAAGCCCGTTTTCTAGCATGGAGACATCAGTGCTCGTCCCGCCCACATCTATGACTGCGCAGGTGTCAAGCCCTGAAAGGTGGGATGCACCTATAAGGCTTGCAGCAGGGCCTGAAAAGATCGATTCTATGGGCTTTTCGAGGGCTTCGTTGATTCCAACTACGGAGCCGTCACACTTGAGCATGAGCAGCCTGGCATTCATTCCTCTGCGTTTTATTTCTTCCCTGATCGAAAGGATAAACTGACTTGCAATAGGAATAAGCTGAGCGTTTAAGTAGGCGGTAACCCCTCTTTCATAAGCCCCCAGGTCAAGGGAAAGCTCATGCCCGCAGACAACGGGAAAACCTGTAAGTTCCTGAATGCGGGTTTTAATTGCAAGTTCGTGGGCAGGGTTACGTATACTGAAGTATGAAGAGACCGCAAAAGCTGAAACTCTGTCTTTTACTTTCCTCACAAAGTCCTCAACTGCTTCCATATCAAGGGAAACCAGTTCAGCTCCGTGATGGTCATGCCCTCCTTTTACCACAGTATAGAACTCAGCCTGCATCCTTTCCGGGATCTCGTAATCTCCTACAAGGATCAAACCCACAGGGTAACCATTTTTTTCAAGAATTGTGTTTGTAGCAAGAGTCGTTGAAACTGATACCATTTTTACGTCTTTTAAATACTGCTCGTCCAGCCCGTCAATGGAGTTTTTAATTCCTTCAAGCAGGTCCGGATAGGTAGTACGAGCTTTGTTCGAGTCCATCACCTTGCCATCGGAATCCCGGATGATGATCGAATCAGTGTACGTTCCTCCTGCATCAATGCCCATGCTGTACTGCATTTGAGTGTCTCCTGTTGGTTATTCGTTATTTTACATTTCCTTTATGAATGGGGTTCTTGAGATATTCATAGAATTAAATTTTGCCGGATATAAATAAAGCCTAAAAATATATAATCATTAGTTGGTACTTTCTTTTTTTTGGAACTATTCTTTTTTGGAATTATTCTTTTTTGGAACTATTCTTCTCCTGGTTCTGAAATAAGGGAATTCGGATTTTTCTCAGGGATTTTTAAACAGATAAATATCAACTTACTTTTCAATTCAAAGTCATTATTTAAAGCCCAAGATTTATATAATTGGTTATATTAAATTCTCTTTTAAGCATCTGGAAACTCCGGGGACATTTTTTGGGTTTGAAGAGTTTTTTGAAGCTCATAAATCGATCAGGGAATAGGTATGAAATGAGGAACAGGTATGACATTCGCAGATATTTTTTCTCAGCTAAAAGAGCTTGAAAAGAAATTTAATGAAATCAGCTACCCGTCTGAGACAACTTTTCAATCTTCATTCTCCTCAAAAGTCAGGAAAACAGAACAGGACTGCTTAGAGCACCGGCTGCCTGCGTTTGAAGTCAATAAATTTTTCCAAAAGGTAGAAAAATGACGTATAAATTGGCAGCTCACCCTTCAGTACACAGGAATTTGAAAAAGTTATACCTCTTTGACAGACCTGACTATGATTATATAAAAAAACACCTCAGCCTCCTTGCTTACAGACCTGAATTGGGGTATCCCCTTGAAGCTGAGTTCAAGGGAAAATGGAGAATTCATATAGGACCTTTCGTGCTGATCTACGTTTTTGATAGCGACAGCAATATACTTACCCTTCTAATTCTCGAACACTATACCCGGGCATATAATACGGATATCGCTTACGCCTGAATAGACCTCAGCTTGCTTCTCTAAATTGATATATTTCCGGAATTCTCATTAATAATTCATTAATTATTATAACTCCCTGAATCAGTCTTTTTTTATCAAGGGATTTTATCGGCTTGTTTGGTATAATTACCTGTACGCAGGATAATTATCTATTTTTATATATTTTTTCCAGGATGGATGAAAGTTTTTTATACCGAGAATTGCATATTATAAGGTAGTGGGAAAAAATTTGGTCAAGTGGGTAAAAAAGGAGGATTATTTGCAAAAATTGTTTTTCATGATCGAGTTCATCAGCCTGTTTATGGTATTTGTGCTTGCAATTTCTATAGTCCAGTAATTTCAGTATTTTATCTATCCCGTAACTTATCCAGTAACTTATTTCAGTATTTTATCTATGCAGTAAATTATTCAGCGGTTTATTCGTCCAGTAATTTACCAGAGATTTATCCGCCCAATAATTTAGCAGTGATTTTTCGCTGGTAGTTTCTGGTAGCTCACCGGTGGTTTCTGGTAATTTTATGCATTTCAGTGAAATATCGGTACTGAAAAACTTGAGAAAATCTGGATGTCTCTTCAGGTAACGTTTTTCCGGTATTTACTTTAAAATCCAGGGTGTTTCCCATGGGTAGCGAAAACCAGACTGTTGAGGAAGAAAATACATGCTCTGCATATGATGTTGTGATTATAGGTGCAGGGCCTGCAGGAATGTTTGCGGCTTACGAGCTTGCAAACGAAAAGCTGAGCATTCTTGTTATTGATATGGGCAGAGACATTGACAGGCGTCACTGTCCTATGAAAACCCAGAGTTACTGCATGCACTGCATGCCATGTGAGATTATGTGCGGGGTTGGGGGCTGCGGGACTTTTTCTGACGGGACCCTGAACCTCAGGCCTGATATAGGAGGCGACCTTGCAGCCCTTACCGGAGACCAGACTGAAGCCTGGGAACTGGTAGACAGGGTTGATAGGGTTTTTCTGAAATTCGGTGCGCCTGAGGGCGCTCTTCTTACCGAAGGCCCGGAAATAGAGGAGTTAAAACGCAGGGCTGCCTCTGTCGGAGCCCGATTTATCGAAATCAAGCAGCGGCATATAGGTTCGGATAATGCTCCTGCAGTTATAGGGCGATTTAAACAGGACCTGGTTGACAAAGGTGTGGATTTCATGATCGAGACCGAAGTCCATGACCTTATAATCGAAGAAGAAACCTGCAAAGGCGTTATGCTCTCAGGCGGAAGGGTTATCCGTGCAAATTACGTGCNNGAAATGATAGAAAAACATGACCTGAAAGCCAGCTACGGCGGAATTGATATAGGAGTCAGGGTAGAAGTCCCTGCAATTGTAATGGATCCTGTCACAAAAATAAACCGGGACCCTAAATTTCATATTCAGAGCCGACGGTATGATGACTTCGTCAGGACTTTCTGCACCAACAGGCGCGGATTTGTCGTAAAAGAAGAATATGAGGATTTTATTGCAACAAATGGTCATTCGATGGCAAATACGGAATCAGAAAACACCAATTTTGCATTTCTCGTCCATATCGAACTGACAGAACCCATGGAAAACACAACCAAATATGCCCGCTCAATTGCGAAACTTGCAACAACAATCGGCGGAGGAAAACCCGTCCTGCAGCGTATGGGAGACTTGAGGCGTGGACGCCGTTCCACAAAAGAACGCCTTGCCAAAAACCTGGTCATAAACACATTAAAAGACGTGACACCCGGCGATATTTCGATGGCACTCCCTCACAGGATAGTGATGGACATAATCGAAGGGCTCGAAACCTTAAATGAGATCATCCCCGGTGTTGCTTCTGATTCAACCCTGCTTTACGCTCCTGAAGTAAAGTTTTACGCCATGCACCTCGATGTAAACCGGCAAATGGAAACCAGTGTTAAAAACCTCTTTGCAGCAGGAGACGGCGCAGGCCTCTCAAGAGATATAGTCAATGCAGCTGCAACCGGAATTATGGCTGCGGAAGGAATTATAAACCGATTAAAGATAATTGACTCCGGTTAATATGAGATTCTGGTTAAAAAAATGATACGGGTTAATAGTTAAAAAATGGATTCTGATTAAAAAGAATCGAAAAACAACCAAAACTTCGTTCTTTCACTTTATTTCGCTTTGCTTTCGATTTATTTTAAAAGAGTTTGCGTTCCCACCTAAAAAACCTGGAAGTTCCGAAAGGCATCTAAAAGATTTAAACTTTGATTTTTTGTTTGGGAAGAGGTTTGGAGTATTTGTGGGTTGAGAGTTTTCGTTTTTTAATATTTTGTGTGGGTAGATCTTTTGGAGTAGGTATTTGTCTGTTAGTGGGTATTTGATTGATGAGAACGCAAGTTATAC
>DUIO01000156.1 GCA_013330315.1 Methanosarcina sp.
TGTTTATATGCCACCACCATCAGGTCAAGTTTTCCGGTCCCTTCTTCCAGAACACTTCCTCCCGGACCTGTATAAACGTCCGCAACCAGAGTGGACATCTGGGACTTTATATCCACATCCTCAAGCATTGGAGATATGCTCTGGTCGAAGTTCCTGATGAATTCGTACTCTTCATCTGTCAGCTCTTTGTTTTCAAGCTCTTTAACCGAGATTTCCATCAGCTTTTCAAGGGTGCTTTCAAGAGTTGTAAAGTCTTTATCCGACTGCTCATCAAGTACTTCCATTTCATCCAGCCCAGTATGTGCCATTTTTGTAAGGGCAAGCATTCTGGCATAGAATTCAGGCAGTGGTTCCACGTATCCCTGAACAGGCTTTTCTTCTGGCGGCTCGGTGTAAGCGCCTGTGAAACGAGCTTGTTTTGCATAGAGGATAGTATCATGCCTGAGCTCGGTCCATGAAGCAAGAGCCGCATTCAGCTGTTTATCTTCCCAGGCTTCTGTTTGCATAAAGGTGGGATAACCTTCTGGATAATTTATAAGTAGAGGCTTTAGAGCATGTAATTGAGCCCAGTAGAGATTTTTATTCCAGTCTTCTTCATCAAAAGCTCCAAACTCATTTTCCAGAGATTGGTGGCGCTCTTTGTATTCTTCGTTTTCAGAGATACTCAGGTTTTTCAGATGTTTTTTGGCTCGTTCACAACCGAGGAGATCCATAATGTTTAGGGCAGGAGGATTGAGCTTCTGGAGGATATAAGAGTCTGGCGTGTATCTCTGACCCATAAACCTGAACCCCTCTGTTGCCTCAAGAGTTTTGTTTTCAGTTTCTGAGCCTGCATGAATTACTTCTCCTGTTCCACAGTAGATCTTCGGGCTTTCGTATCTTTCCAGTTCGGTTATCAGTGCCGTAAGGTTTTCGTTGTCGAAACTAATCTTTTCTCTATCGTTTCCAAAAGCAGTATCCAGAGCTTTTGCGTATTCATAGGGTCCGAGGTCGTCGGAAAAACCGACATAAAAAGCTGTCACGTCATAGATTCTGTCCCATTCAGCCTGAAGGTTTTTATTCCTGTCAAGGTGATCAGAAATCAAAAGAACCTGCATAGTCTGGATTCTCGCTTCCTTTTCAGGATCTTCTGCAATAATCATGTCTGACTTTAGCAGCATACTTATTCTACCATGCCACATCATGGCTCTGAAGAATTTTTCCAATTTTTCAGAAGAAGTATAGTGACCTCTTGGGACGTACTGGGAATAATCTTCGGTATATTTGAAGATAGGTGATGTTTCAACTGTTTGGGCATATATTAAATCCAGTTCGGTCTCTACATCTTTCTGTACATATTTTGGGATTTCAAAGTTATATTCTTCGGAACTTGCAACTCTGCTAGATTTGACCTTTGTCCGGTTTGGATCCGGCGTCTCTTCAAGCAAACTAAGGGCAACCGCAAAATATGCAACATTTCTTCTCGCAGCTTCCGTTATTTCTTCGGATGAAGAATTGTTTTCTTTTGCCTCGTTATAATCCTCTACGGAAGCTTCAAGGAGGGTTTTGTCAAGCTTCCAGAGATCGGCATAAAACTCCTCTTTTTCGATCCTTTTTAAGGTCTCATCAAACTGTATATGGTAAAGGTGAAGAAGAGAATCCGATGTGATAAAAATAGGGACGTCAGCCACTTTCAGGCTCCTGTAAGTTGCATTTACCTGCTGAGCTTTGAATCTATTTTCGGTAATCTCATTTTCAATCACAACAAACCCGTTTTTGTACAGTAAGTCCCTACTTTCATCTGTCAGGGGAATTTTTTGGATAAAATTGTCATAATTTACAATTTCGGAAGCCTGTAAAGGTAAAGAATAAGGGGAAACATTTGCTTCGAACTGCAGGCTTTTTTTACTGTAATATCCGGAAAAAGAGTTTTGCTTTTCAAGTTCAAGGGTAGTATTGGTCTTTTCGGAGAAGTTTTCCCCAAAAGCAGTTTCTACTGTATCATTAGACGAACTGCCCTGGTTGTCTGTCACTTCTTCCGATCCGGCTTCTTTAACTGGTTCGGTGCTACTGCCAATACAGCCGGATCCAGATATAAGCGCCGGGGCCAGCAGGAAAATAACTATCAATGTCCTTATTTTCAAGCAGAATCCCTCACATTTTGATTTTGGTTTTAGAAAGTAGACTTAAAAAATAAAAAGATTTAAACAATCATAATCTATAATTTACTCTATTCTTCAAAAATTACAGGGAGCTTCGATAAATTTCTGACCTCTATAAATTGATTTATAATATTATAAACAACCAAAAATAGAGTTTACCGGACCTCCTATGATCAGCTCGCTGAAACATTGAGCTTATTTAATCAATTTGAGCATTCTTCCAATGTTAGTGTAGCATACAAAAAAGTACATGAATGCGGCTTGTAGAAATCCTGTAATTTATGATACTCCAAATATTATGATTGGAGATACAGAGTTGAGTTTTAGCAATTAAATTAACTGTCTCTGTCGATTTAGAAGAAATTTCTAGAGCCGCAAATATATTTATTGCTTTGGGATGCGTTTATTGCATTTGAAGTTCGATTTATATTTATCAGTCTCTTACAAATATATAATGTGCATGAATCACTGAATCAAAGTTTTCCCAATATATACCTCCTGGATAATCATTTCCAAAACTTGGATTCCATGGATCATATATGTACAGATAATATTTTCCATCAGTTCCCTGACAATAACCTGCACAAGCTCTCGTGTGTCCTCCAAGCCCGCTTCCAATTCCACTTACTAGAGGCCTATTCGCATAAATTTCGTTTTTAGCTTTCAGCCATGTGGGGCTATAGTCCTCATATGATCCAGTTTTCTCCAAGTAAGGTTTGTAATAATAGTTTATTTGTCTATATTCGCTGACGCCGCTACTGTCAATTCCCATCTTTCCTGCGATATACTCCTGGGTATGAGTGACTCCATAGAATTTCGCAATCATCTGTGCAGTAGCTGCTGGACAACAACTAGTATTAATTTGCTTATAATAGGTTAAAGGAAGTGTTTTTTGAACTCCAGCAATTTTTATCTGGACTTCCTCTCCTTTAAAATTATTATCTGCAATTTTCTTTGCTCGTTTATCATATTCATCCCAAGCTGTTAGTCGTTCTTCTAGCTCTTCTTCAGGTATTTCCGAATACAACGACCATACGTCAGCAGCTTCAGAAGAGCTAGCATCATTTATGCTCTCATCGATAATTTCAGAACCAGAGAAATCAAATAATTTATTTTTTTCTTCTTTTGAATTGGATTCTTGTATATCTGCCATTATTCCGATTTTAGGGTAGCTGTAGCATACAACTTTTGAGGATATAACGTTTGCATTTTTATGATCTTTTGCGATCAATTTTTTTGATGTTTCAACCTCTTTTTTCATATCCCAGTCCTCGGAATAGAACTCTATTGTCCTGATGGGATCTCCAAGCACTTTACTTGCTGCAACTTTTATTGCCCCTATATTTATGCCATTATTTTCAACCATAAACTGATAAAAAAGTTTTTTCCCGTTCGTATCGTATATTATAAGAGGGTCTGAATTTACTGTTGCATCTGTCCAATCCATAGAGTTGGAGCCTGGAGCACCAATCAATACAAAATCATAGAGAGCTGTTTTGGCATGTACTTCTGCTTCTTTTATTGAGACGTAATTCTTTTCGATTGTTTTTTCATCAAT
>DUIO01000118.1 GCA_013330315.1 Methanosarcina sp.
GGAAAAAGAGATAGAAGTAATAGGAAAGAATCAACCAGTGAAGATTGATGTAAGGGTTATAGCTGCAACAAACAGAGACTTAAAAGATATGGTCAACAAGGGTGAGTTCAGAGAGGATTTGTATTACCGTCTTAAGGTTGTATCCGTTTCTGTGCCTCCGTTGAGGGAAAGAAAAGAGGATATAGTCCCCCTTATCAGTATGTTTATGCATAAGTTCAGCAAAAAGCTTAATAAAAATATTGTTGATGTAACTGATGATGTGAGAAGAGTTTTGGAAAATTATATGTGGTGCGGTAATGTCCGTGAGCTGGAGCATGTTATTGAGCATGCCTGTCTTATGGCTTCCACATCTTTTATAACAGTTGCAGATCTCCCTGCAGAACTTAACTCTGGCGGGCTTGAAGATGCAGATGCCGAAAGAGAGCAAATTATAAAAGCACTCACTGCTGCGAAAGGATATAAGGCTAAAGCTGCACGTATTTTAGGAATAAGCAGAGCCACTCTTTATAGGGAATTGCATGAGTACCGTATCGAATATTAGCCATGCTGTCCGTAGTTGCTGAGACACTTTGTATCATTATATAATAAAAATAAAAGTGTCTCAGCTTGATAATCCTTTTAATACCAATCTATTCAGAAACAGACTCATTTGGCATGCCCTTTGAGTATTAAGTAATATCTTAATACTTAAGGAGAGTACCATGAATTTATTTAAGAACTTTGTTTTTATGCTGTTATTTGCAGCAGCATTACCATGCGTTGCTGCTGAAAACTTGCAGGGAATGTTTTCCAGAGGGGAGCTTTCGGCAGAAGTCAGAGCTTTCTATTTCGGCAGGGACTTTGACGGTAGCACGACAGACAGAGAAGATCTTGCTGTGGGTGGCATAATGAGCTACCGCACCGATTCTCTCAAAGGAGTCAGCTTTGGCGTGTCATTTGCCACTGCAAACGATGCAGCCAGTGATGATGACAAAAACGTTTACGGTCTTCTACCATCAGATGAATACGGCAACCACGACAGTGTAACAAGACTTCAGGAAGCATTTATCCAGGGTAAATGGTTTAACACACAAGTTAGATATGGCGCCCAGATGGTTAATACACCTTTTCTGAATAATCATGATATACGGTTGTTGTCAAAGTCTTACAAAGGTCTTTCTGTTATCAACAACACATTTGAACACTTCGAGTTTCAGGCATACTACATAACAGATTATCTGGATTGGAGCAGCGATAGTTTTGTTTCAATGACAGAGTCTGTAGGTTCATCAGGCGACAGAAACCCTATGATGATCGGAATGATGAAATACACTTTTCCCGTTGATTTCGTAAAGGCTTCTATTGAAGGCTGGCAGTATCATATGGAAGATACTGTTAACATGTCTTACTTTAAGGCAATTATTTCAGGCAAAGTAGGTGATGCATCTCTGCGTTTTGTCCCAATGTATTTTATGGAAAAATCTATAGGTGATGATTATGCAGGCGAATTTGATACTGACCAGTATGGTTTTAATGCAGGCGTGTCATCTTACGGTGCTTCCGTTGATGTTTTCTATGCTAAAACAGGAGACAACAAACTCTATACTCCATGGGGTGACAGCAGAGTTATTAACATGCAGATTTTGGCTTCTGAAATGGCTGAAGAAGATGCGTATGCAGTACGAGTCGGTTATGATTTTTCCGAAGTAGGAGTAAAAGGGTTTAATGCCTTTATTACTTATGGTGTATTTGACTCAGAAGAATTTGGCAGAACTGCTTCAAACGATGGGGAAGAGGTGGACTTTGATCTTCAATATAATCTTAAATATGTACTTGGTGGACTTCTGGATGGTTTCAGTCTCCGTGCTAGATACGCAATAATCAATAAAGATCAGGGTGAGGATTTTACCGATACAAGAATCTATCTAAAATATAAATTTGCCCTTGGCAAATAACTTGCATTTAAAAAATTGGACGAAAGGTTTTGCCTCTCGTCCAATAGTTATTTTAAAAGGGTAAAAATATCGCAAACAAACAGAAATATTATCCGTTTACAGTACTCTTTCTCATGAACTTCGCAATAACATTCGGTTTCGGAATAAGCGACACATTCTTCTCATATAATTTCAGCGGAATTTTAGGAAAAGGATTATTTCTTAGTCTAGCGTTTACATTTTATTCTGTTTCTAAGATTTTTTTGATGCCGATTGTCGGAAGACTTATAGATAAATTGGGTTCGAAAATTGTTTTGTTCGGGGCACTAAGCTGTTATCTTGCTGTTTCCATTATTTTTATTTTTTCACATAGCGGAATCCTAATTATTTTTGCACGTATACTGCAAGGTGCAGCCAGTGCGTTATTCCGTCCTGTCATGTATTATATGCTCGGTTTTTTCAGCAAAGAGGGTAAAATAGGAAAAACCGCAGGTTATTTTGACATTTCATTCTATTTTGCCCTTGCCTCAAGTCCGTTTGTTGGCGGTTTAATTCTGGAAAAATTTGGGTTTGAAGGTCTTTCTGTAATTCTTCTCTGCGTATGCATTTTTGTTTTTATACTTTTGTTAGTTATGCCTATGAAGATAACTGAGGAAGAGGAAAAGACGGCTGAAAATACCGAAAATTTAGGGGATTCGGAAACTCTGATATTTTACGCTCTTCTGCTCTTTATTTTTTTCAAGGCAGTATGCATTTCTGTTTTGAATATCTATTTTCCTATTTATATGAAAGGTTTGGGTTTTTCCGTAGGTAAAATAGGTATTGCCATGGGAGCAGTATCTGCTTTTATGACTTTTTCACTCTTTTTCACAGGAGCATTAGCAGATAACAGTGCAAGAAGATATCTGATCGCTTTCGGAGGTTTTTTCTCATCTATTATCTTTTTGTTTGTTCCTTTTGAAACTGAGTTCAGTCGGCTTTTAATTCTTACTGCTTTAACTGGTGCTTTCAGTGCAGTATCCCAGCCGGCAGTTTCCTCAATACTTTTGGAGTATTCAAGGAGCAAGAACAGTGCGCAGACTATCG
>DUIO01000117.1 GCA_013330315.1 Methanosarcina sp.
TGCCGGGTTTGGGTTGATAGGTCATTCTTTTGGAGGCGCCGTAGTTATTCAGGCTGCTCATAACGAGAGCGATGTGAAAACCATAATTACTCTTTCCACACAGAGCCTCGGAGTTAGCCCTATCTCCACCCTCGCAGAAGGAGTATCGGTACTCCTGATCCATGGAGATGAGGATAAAACACTACCTTCAGAGAGCTCGGTATATGCTTATTCCCTGGCGCATGAACCAAAAAAGCTCACAGTATACGAAGGAGCAGGGCATGGTTTGGCAGAAGTTTCGGATGAAGTTTATAATGTTNNAAAACTACCTGAATAAAACTACTGAATAAGTAAGAATCATTTAATAATTAAGAATTATTTTAAAAGTGAAAATCACTAAAATAGGGTCAGATCTTTTTATATCTTTCAGATATCTTTATATACTTTATATTTTTTCGAAAATTCTATTTTACAAATTTTTTGGTTGAGATTCTTATATAATAATCTGCTCAGGTATAATAATTGTTATTTATTGGTTAACAGAAATTTCACATAATTTATTGCTTGTTGAATTTCAATTAACCCTCTTCATAGTTAAATAATGATTAAGTATTTATAAATTCCATCTTTATTATTAAATTGCTTATTATTAAATTTATTTCTATTTAATTAGTAATATAAAACATAATCGACTATTTGTCGAAGTTTTAAACGGGGGGTAAAGAATGAAACTAAAACTAATAGTTCCTCTTCTGGTACTATGTTTGGCTCTGTCCGTTGCATCCGTGCAGGCACAGGCAAACGTGTTCGGGAACATGGATAATATAGACGCGGTTATCACCGGAAATGTCACTGAAACCATAACATGCAATATAACCGGAAGTGCAGTTATGGTTGAAGAAACGGATAACGTTACAGATGGCATGGATAATACCACTGATAATACTACTAACGTTACCAATAATACGGATAATGCTACCGAAAACACAACATTTGATGTAACCGGGAAGATCGTTCTAATCAGAGATCTGGGCAACATGACTGAAAAAGTAGTTGTGGTTGGAAGAGCAGATAGTATCCCGGGAAATGTGGTCATTTTCGGAAAAACCGACAATGCAACCCAAGCTATGAATAACACGACCGGCGGTATGGATAATATGACCGGCGGCATGAGTAACATTACGGAAAACATTGCCGTACTTACGACCGGAAATGTTACCGGAACAATTACTTTCAACACGACAGAAGATATGGGTAACGCCACTGGAAATATGAGTAACATGACCGGAAATATGAGCAACATGACTGTACTCATGACCGGAAATATGACCGGAAACCTAACCGGCGACATGAACAAAAAGACGGTTCTGATCAGGGATATGGATAATGTTACCGAACTGGCCGACATAATAGATAATATTACACCAATGGGCGGCGGAATGGGTAATATGACCGGTCCTATGGCGTTGGATCTAACCGGAAAAATGGTTGTAATCAAAAATATGGATATTATGACCGAAATGGATGAAGATATGGACAATATGATCGCAATGGATGGGGATGCGGCTATTCTCCAGAATCTGAACAATATAACCGGAATGAACGACAGTATGGATGAAAACGAGGATAACGTAACCGGAAAGATTGTCGTAATCAGAAGCCTGGATGATATGATTGGGATCATGACCAGAAATATTACCTGTAATATAACTCAAACCACGACTCTGATCGAAGGCATGGGTAATGTGACAGAGATGGATAATGTGACAGAGGATACAGGTAATGCAACAGAAGATATGGATAATGTA
This sequence comes from Methanosarcina sp., assembly GCA_013330315.1. GTDB lineage: Archaea > Halobacteriota > Methanosarcinia > Methanosarcinales > Methanosarcinaceae > Methanosarcina > Methanosarcina sp8098u. The sequence continues at coordinate 1,788 of DUIO01000117.1, forward strand.
ACGGAAGATACGAATAACACTGAGGATATGGATAACACAACTGAAGATACGGATAGCACGGCTGAGGATATGGAATAAATAACAAATTATGGAATAAATAATAGAGCAAATAAAATTCGGCAAGAACTCTTACGTGATAAGTTACAGGAAAAACCAGCCACTATCCTGGTTCCTCAGTCAATTTAAAAGCAGGGCCGCAAGCTTACAGTCAATATCATAGTTTGCGGTTTTTTTATTTTTTTGAATTATTTTATCAACCGTTTTCTATTCTGTTTTTATGACAGGAGTGGCTTTTCGGCAGGTCTTATTCAATTTTGATTCAATTCTTTTAAAATTCAATTTTTTTTAANNTTCTTTTTAACAAATTTTATAATCTCTTCCTCTTTTAATATTCGGCCATTTTACTATTTAGATATTATAATTTCTAGACTTACTTTCCAGATGCCTACTGATTTTGAAAACATGCCAAACCTTTTGCACAGTTCAGCAAAGAGTAAGTATTTATAAATTCCCTCTTTATTATTCAATTGATTATTATTAAATCAATTTTTATTTAATTAGGTATACGTCCAATCAGCCCGGGTGGCTGAATTCGTATACGGGGGGAATATATGAATATGAGACTTTTAGTTTCTCTGCTGATCTTATGCCTTGCTTTTGGCTTTGGTTTGGTACAGGCACAAACCGAAGGGAACAATACAACCCAGGCGGGGAACATGTCTGGGGAAGATGGAAATATGAGCGCGGGCAATGTCAGCACTCTTGCAAATAAGAGTATTAATGTAAGCCAGGAAAATGGCGGAGATGTAAAATGGATTCTTCCTGGTCCTCGCAGCCTCGACCCTACTATCTACGGAACTCCTGAAATGCCGCTTGGCTTTGAAGAGGAAATTGGTATTCCTATAGAGAACAGGTCTTTAAGTGACGACGGAACCGAATTTAACTCGACAACAAATGATACGCCTTATTCTGACAATTTCTCGCGTATCAACGGTTCCTTCACCATGAATCTGACAGACGTGACTCCTGTTGATGTTAACGAATCTGAGGATATGGCTGAAGCTGAATTTAACTTCACCGATCCTGCAGGCGAAATTGAATACCGTGTTGTCCTTACAGACATTATTCGCGTCGGACAGTCCCATCCTGTGCTTGGCGGTGTGGTTATTGACGGAATCGCTCACGGTAGGTCATCAATAGACACTCGCCTTGAACCTACCTCTTATGCATACGGAGGTGTCTGGGGTGTGGGAGAACTTTACATAAACGGCACTCTTGTCAGTGAGGACAGGGTCATGCATGCTATGGCAACAGAACGTGTCAGAAGCCCCGGTGAAGATGGTTACAGGCTGCTCTTTGATAACGAACTGCCTCACCAGGGAATACAGGTCCATCTCGTACTGCCTGAGAAGGTCATGTCTGGCAACGGGACAATAATGGACGAGCCGGTACCCACAAACTACACTCTTCCAGACGGCGAGGAACAACCCTTCATTCATGTAGCATTTGATGAACCACAGCTTGAAGGTCTTGAAATCCTTAATTTCATAAACGCAACCGGAAATGTGACTGATAACATGACTGACAATATGACCGGGAACCAGACCGGGAATATGACAGGAAATCAAACAGGTAACATGACCGGAAACATGACTGACGGGAATGCAACAGGCAATATGACCGGAAATATGACTGACAATATAACCGGAAACCAGACTGGAGAGACTATCGAAGTNNTACAATATCAACCGGTGATACTGTCAGATGGACGAACATGGACCCAGCTGACCATACGGTAACAGGTTCCATCTTTGACTCCGATGTGCTGGAAGAAGGAGATACTTACGAGTTCACGTTTACGGAGACGGGAACCTTTGAGTATTATTGCTCGCTCCATCCTGAAATGGAAGGGACCATAATAGTCACGGATGAAGAGACGGCCGGCAATATGACGGATGATAATAACGATAATGATGACGATATGGATAGTTAATTCAATATCGTCTTCATAAAAAATTTAGTCTGGAGAAGCTGTAAACAATGCAGATTTAAATAATGCAGATGTACAGCTCTTTCCTTTTCTGTTTTCTTAAATTTAACAAAAACTACAGTGTATTTGCTTGAAATACTTTTTAACAAAATTACTTTTATATGCTATCTAAAAACTGTTTTTAGCAAAAATATTACATGCCCTACCTGCTATTTTTTATGAGAATGGGCGAACGCCGCTTAAGAGAATAATGATTCTCTTTAATGATTCTGTTTGCCAAAAATATATTACTAGAACTTTTTAGTTGTAAATATTATTTAATTGGAATAGATAGCTGTCGAACTAAAATAAGTTCATATGAGATATCTTAAATGTCTTTATGCGGTTAGTAATATTCACAGATTTTCTTTCACAATTATGCATATCCTGTTTATTTTTTCCTTATATGTTAAGATGAGAAGAGGCATATGGATAGAGATCGGATTTATCAGGAAAGAATTGAATTACTCTCTCAAATTAATGAGATTTCAGATTTTCCTTTAATCTTGCTGTCGATTATATGGCTGATCCTGATTATTGTTGATTTTGTTTACGGGCTATCCCCGTTTCTACAAACAACGACCAATGTTATATGGGGCATATTCATAGCTGATTTTTTTATTGAGCTTTATATTGCTCCGAAAAAAAAGGTTTATTTAAAGGAAAACTGGCTTGTTGCCCTCTCTTTATTTTTGCCTGCATTCAGGATACTGAGTCTATTCCGGGGTCTCAGGGCAATTAAAATTACTGGCTTTATCCGGTCTTTTAATCTCGCCCGAATCCTATCTTCGTTTAACAGAAGCATAAGGACTGTCAGGAAAGCGGTTAAACGTAGAGGTCTGGAGTATGTCCTGCTCCTTACAGTGCTGGTGACTTTAATAGGGGCAGCAGGGATGTATAACTTTGAAAGTCCGGGCCTCGGTTCTTATCTGGATGCTTTATGGTGGACAGCCATGATTATGACAACAATAGGGAGCGACTACTGGCCGGAAACTATTGAAGGAAGGGTCTTAACTTTTTTATTATCTATGTATGCGTTTGCAATCTTCGGATACATAACTGCAGCTCTTGCCAGCCTTCTTGTCGGAAAAGAAAAAGAAACCTCTTCAAAAGAGGTTATGGAACTGCGTAATGAAATACAGCGGCTTTCCAGTGAAGTCAGTAAAATTTCTGAAAGAGAAAAAAGATAAATTTAAGAGTTTTTTAGCATAAAGCTCTCTTGAATAAAGTTCTCCAACAAAATTATTAATTGCCTCTTGCCGTCTCTTTCTTTTTAATTTTCAATGTTCTTATTTGGTTCTACAGGGTGCACCTATCAAGCTTAGCACTGAAAGGGTCTTTGTATCCCGCATCAAGACCTCAAAGAGGTTCAGGAAAAAAGCGAGCAATAATAGGAGTACACCTATATAGCCTACTATAACTGAAAATTCAAACGCTATTTTCGTTCTTTCGAGGCTTTGTTTTAGCACCTGCCCTCTTATGTATGAATATCCATATTACTACAACTGCCATTACGAATACTAGCATTCTTATTATATCCAATCTAAAATCGCTGCCTATCAACAGTGCATGTGCCGAGACAAGTAAAAAAGCCAGATAATTGAGGTAATGCACATTTTTCCAGTTTTTATATTTTCTTCTGTATAGAGCGATCCCGGCAGCCAGCAGGAAGAGATAAAACGCTGTCCTGCCTCCCAGAGCAAGAAACATCTCTATCGGATAAAATACAGGTAAAAAGATCCTGAAATCCTGCGCTTCAAGGGCAAGGCTTAACGGGTGGATAAGTATTAACAAAACCACGGTTCTTGCCAGGATATGGTGGGCTTTTAAAAAAGGCAGTCCCGATATTTTTCTCATCTTAGCCAGATATTCCGAGCTGAGTATTGAAAGGAAAACAGTCAGGTAAGCGAATGTTGCTGCAAACCGAGCTATCATCCTTAAAGGTTCTCCTGGTTTTTGCAAAATGATGTATAATATAAATAGAAATATAAACAGAATAACTGCATATATTAAGTGAAATTTCTTTTCTGGTCTTTTGTTTCCTGAAGTTTTTTTGCCTGAATCCGTATCCTGACCCCTCCCCTGCTCATTCTGACCTAAAATTGTCCCCCTTTTAGCAATTCAGTGGTCTTTATCTGAATACTATTCCTAGAAATTCTCTTCTCGCCAAAAATTCGCTATAATAATATTAGTTCTTTTAGTTCTATATTCTCATTTCATAATATTTTCATTTTTTCAAAATTTTTACTTCTATGAATGTTTCTACTTCTACCAATGTTTTACTTTAATTGACATTCTCAAATTGGAATTAAATTTATTTGTAAAACTGATATAAGACTTTTATTTCTAATGAGAAGGAATATCATTTCATGAAAATTTTCTCTGGTGTGTAATCCGCAAAAATTACTTCGCGGAAACTTTCTTGTCGAAATTTTTCTCGTAAGATTTCAAGGCTGAATAAATCTAGCCGCATAACCTAAAATTTAGCTTAAAACTCTTTTTCTTACTTATTTTCTTAAATAAATGCTTATGTAGCTTTCAGTATTGTCTGTACTGTTTAAGATTTTCAGTATTAAGATAAGCAATGCCCTGGTATTAATTAAATATTTTTTTAGTAGATTATCTATAAAAAATATATTGATTATTATATACTTTAAAATTATATTCGTTCCTAATTTATATTTCTATATATATTATATCCCTGTGTAATAATCTCTTGTTGGCTAATTCGTTGATACTTAAAATCACTTTTATCGGTGCACAGGGCGAGGACAGAATTTACCATTCAATCATTGGGTTTCCTCCTCAAGGATTAACTGGTAAATTTTATACAGTGTATTTTCCGATGAAAAGAGATCTAAAATCAACGGCCTTAAAACAGTGTCAAAACAAAAATCTTTAATAACGAAGAAATCTGGGGAGTGTAAACAAATGGTAAAGTTAAGAATGAAAAAGACGCTGGTTATTATGTTAGCGGTCTTTTTCTTAATGGCATCAACAGCTGCATCAGTAAGTGCATGCTATGACAAAGCCAAGTGTGACTGCAAAGACAATTATGACTCCAAAGCTAAATATGACTGTAAAGAGAAATGTGATTCTAAAATGAAATACGACTGTAAGGAAAAATATGATTCTAAGAATAATTATGACTTTAAAGACAAATATGGCTTTAAAGACTATAAGTACGACGACTGTTTTTCCTTTGATTTCCTGTGGATAATCTTCGGGAACATCTTTGACGACGGAAAATGCTTCTCAGAATTTGGAAAATGCTCCTATAAATAATAAAAATGCTACAAAATTTCACAATAAAAATACTACTGAATATTAAAATAAATGAGAAGCCTGAGCCGGTTTAAATATACTGTAACGGCGACCTACTAGTAAGGAGTTGTATCATCTGGAAAATAGTATATTAACTTCCAGCAAAGGTTAGAAACCTTTTTAGCGAGATTTTTAAATCTGATAAAAAGAACCTAGCACTGAGAACCTGTTGAGGTATAATAGAGAAACTCGGAATAGGGAAACTCGGAATTCCACACTGCCGGCTCTTCTATTCAACTGCACAGGCCTATATGCTAATCAGCAGTCAGTAACTATTAAAAAGGTCGTCGAATTAGTTTTTTTGCATCTTTTCCTATTATTTTTAACCATTTGGGAGATAGCCCTCTCTAGTTACACTGAGATATGAAGCTATATAAGTCAGGTTTTTAGCCGACTTTTTCCTACAATTTCAATTACATGGAATTCCGGAGGGTAAAGAATCACATCATGCCTATGTTAATGGGTTTTTTCTCAAGGGCATACGCTCTATTCAGGATTCTGATCCGCTCCCTATCAGGGAGTTTTTTTATCCAGTCTTGGTTTACTCACTCACTACACTCTCAATAGTGTTTAATCTGAATAATTATTATCCGGAAATTGGAAGTAAATTCCATATCTCTTTTTTTAGACCCGGTTAAAACTTTACGAATAGTTCAAAATTATTTTATATTTAAATAACCTGTTATCCCCTGTATTAGTTTTGTTTTAAATGTAAAAGAGGGACTCTGATTGAGCAAGCAAAAGTTAGCATATCTAGCCTTTTTCTTCGTACTTGTGGTAGCAATAGCAATTTTTGCTCTGAAGGCTGAAGATAAGCCCGGGGAGATTGAGAATGTGACTGTTGAAGAAGCAAAGAGAATGATAGAAAACGAAGATGTATTTGTGCTTGATGTCCGCACGCCTTCTGAGTTTAATTCCTCGCATATTGAAGGTGCGACCCTTATTCCGGTAACCAACGCTTTCGGGTCTAATTTGAACAGGGACAGTTTGCTCGAAGCCCGCATAAATGAAGTTCCGAGAAATGAAAAAATACTGGTTTACTGCAGATCGGGCCACAGAAGCACTTTAGCAAGCACAATCCTTATAGATGCCGGATATTCCAGGGTATATAATATGGAAGGGGGCATTAATGCCTGGATAAACGCCGGATATCCCGTTATAAGTTCGGAAGACAAGGAAATTGAGAGCTTGCAAATAGAAGCTTAAAGCTCTATATCGTAGCCTATTGATGCCGGTTTATTGCGAAAATATGCCTGAAATCATAGCTCCGGTCGCCCCTTTTTTTTCTTGAGCTCTGGATGGTCCTCTTTCAGGGTTTCGATTTCCTCCTTTGAAAACATCAATTCAATCATATTTGTTCTCGGATATTTTGCATACAGGTAGCCTCCTGCAGAAACGATCAAACTTCCCAAGAATACGAAAATCAGATCTATCATCGTATCCGGATGTGGCTGTTGAAGCTCAAATCCGAAAAATGTATCGAGCAGGTATTCAACTATTTCCCAGATACCTCCGGCAGCCATCGATATGGCAAACGAAAAAAACGCAATCATGAATGAGCTCAGCTGGACGTGAGTTTTTATTTCTTTTAAGCGGTATATGATTGAGAAACTGATCAAAGCTATGTTAATTCCCATCAATAAGTGCAATAATATGTCCCACCACCATATCTTCTCAAAAAACGATTTGAAACTCCCCAGGTACGTTCCAAGAAAAAGGTAAACCAGTACTAGAGTATCAATAAGGCTTGGAAAATCCGCTCTGAAATCTTTACGTATCAGGGCCGGAGAGAACATAAGAAATAAAGCCAGTACGGATAATGCAAAATCCAGGATATTATTCACAAAATACGAAGCTGCCCCTATAATGCTTATAATGACCAGATATGATAGGTATATCCCCACGCGTACCTTATCTTTTCCTTTCATAATTATATGTTAATTTTTATAGATATAAAACATTATATCTGGCAACCTTATTTTCCGGCAAACACCTGATTTTTCTTAACCAGATTGCTTAATTTTAAAATTGCCCAACCCATACTCAACATAATTCTTAAAATATGATTCTATAAGCGAGTACCTGGCCTGTAATTCATAAAATATAAATTTGAGTATATAATTCTAAATACTTCTCTAACCATATAGTTTTAAAGGGATAAATAGAAAAATAACAATTTGTGGGAAACAATTTGTGAAAATACCGGTTTTTGTGCGAACAGTAACTGTGTGGGAATAACAGTAACAATTTGGAAATAATAGTCTGACGGGGTTAGCGGGGAGTGGAAGAGACAATTAACATAGTCCTTGTTATTATAGGCGGGCTTGTTTTCTTTCTGGGAGTCGTATCCGAAGTTATCAAAAAGCTAAACTTTTCAGAGCCTATTGCAGCTCTTCTTTTTGGAGTTTTACTGAGTTCTGCGGTGTCCGGTGTTTTTAATCCGGATGTCTGGAGCCATACACTGCTTGAAGAAGTTGCCAGGTTAGCGGTTGCGGTAGGTGTAATGGGGGTTGCGCTCAGAGTACCTTTCTCATATACCAGAAAACACTGGAAGTCAGTAGCACTTATGCTTATACTTACGATGCCCTTCAGGTGGATTGCCAGCAGTGTGCTCATTTACTGGATTACAGGTTTTGGGTTTACCGTATCCCTGCTTATAGGAGCCATTGTAACTCCTACCGATCCTATCCTTACTTTATCCGTAGTGAGCGGGAAGCTGGCAGAAAAAAACCTTCCTGGCAGGCTAAGGCACTTTCTTCTGACAGAATCCGGTTCCAATGAAGGGCTTGCTTATCTTTTTGTAATTCTCCCTATCTTATTGATGACACTTAAGCCTGCTGAAGCTTTAAGCCGCTGGACGGTACACACCCTTCTCTGGGAAATTAGTTTTTCCATAATCCTTGGGGCTGCGGCAGGTTACATCTCAGGCCGAATGCTGAGGAGCGCCAAAAGTAAAGGTACCATTGACTCGTCTTCTTACTACTCATATTGCCTTGCTCTTACGCTTCTGGTGCTTGGAGGGGTAAAACTTCTTAAGGGTGAGGGGATTCTTGCCGTTTTTGCCGCAGGGACTATTTTCAGTATGGTCTCAACTGAAGAAGAGAGGCATGAAGAGGAACATGTAGTTGAAGGCGTAGACCGCTTTTTTATGGTCCCTATATTTACTCTGCTGGGCCTTGTTTTACCCTGGCAGGAATGGGCAAAACTCGGATGGGAGGGCCTAATATTAGCTTTTCTGATATTACTGCTGCACCGCCTGCCAATTCTTTTGTTTACAAGATCCTTTATCCCGGATATCAGGAATAATCCGGACATGCTCTTTGCGGGCTGGTTCGGTCCCGTAGGGATAGGAGCTTTTTATTATTCCCAGGTTTCAATGAGACATACCGGGATAATGGAAATATGGCCAGTTGTCAGTCTCATAATCTGCATGTCAATTTTCCTTCACGGGGTGACTGCAACTCCTTTTACAAAACTTTATGGAAAACATACTCTTCAAAAGCCGGAATACAGCAAGGAAAAAACCGAAGACCAGAAATCCAGGCTTCAGAATAAGGAGCATTTTAAAGTAAAGAGTTTGCAAGAGGTTTTGAAAAGGTAGTTTTTAGGAAAGGTATTCCTCAGCAGTTGTAACAGTTGCAAATATCCCGTCCAGTGCAGCCATAAAAGCTGCATGAACACTACTTGCAGGCAGGAATTTATCTCCGAATTTCAGACTGCAGGTGGCACATGCATCGGAAATCAGGGTAGAAGTAAAACCCAGTTCTTTTGCAGCTCTGACAGTTGTGTCTATACACATATGGCTCATCGCCCCGCAGACTACCAGATTTGTCACCTCCTTTTCTTTTAGCCGCGAGAGGAGTTCAGTCTGGAAAAAGCTGTTAGGAAAATGCTTTTCAATGACTGTTTCTTCAGGAGAAGGCTGTATACCTGTATGGATATCTGCTCCGGGAGTTCCGGGTATGAAAAAAGTGGCTCCGGGTCTGACAGATAAATGCCTGACAAAGAAAATAGGCTTACCTGCGGTACGGAACGCTTTAATGAGAACGGTTGCCTTTTCTGCTGCATTTTCCATGCCTGCAAGCTCCATCCTGCCACCCGGGAAATAGTCGTTCTGGATATCAATAAGAAGAAGAGCTTCTTTCATACTGCATATAAAGCTGCCAATAATAATACTTTTGGCGGTTATGAGACTTACTGAAAACGCCGGAAAAATAGAAAAACAATTACTTTAATTAAAACATTAAATGGTCACGTTCAAAAATAAAAATGGAGACAAAATAAGCTGGACCATAAGCATATTTATGCTTTTACTGGCAGCTTTAACCTGGACAACACTGGATAGGAACTGGAACTCTTTCAATCATTTGCCAATCTATGTTTATGCAGGAGTCCTCATTTTTTACCTGCGGGCAGAAAAATTTGCATACAAAGCTTCAGAGCTTCCAGGTGTACAGTCAGGTAAATGGACTCGTTATTTGCTTTTATTCTTCTGGTGGCTGATTTTGATTGTCCCGGCTTTTGAATACAGCTTTTTCTCAAGATATTTCCCTGCTGTTACAGCTGCAGGAGCATTACTGACAGTATCCGGGACTATCCTCAGGGTGTGGGGGATATGGACACTGGGCAATTATTTCTCTGTCCATATTGAGATCAAGGATAATCACAAACTCATCGCAAGCGGACCGTATCGATTTATAAGGCATCCGGCTTATGCTGGGAATATCCTGCAGGCTGTCGGGATTCCCCTTATCCTCAATGCGTATTATTCTCTCAGTATATCTGCAGTTCTGGTTTTTCTGTTCCTGTACAGGTTGAAGCTTGAAGAAGAGGTCCTGGTCAGGGAAGTTAAGGGATATAGAGACTACGTGAAGAGGACTTACAGGCTAATACCAAAATTGTGGTAACCTGGTAAAGCTTGAACCTGAGATGAAACTGCAGGATTGATTTACAAGCTAGAAAGGATTCTGGGCGTAAAGAGAGCAATTTGTAAAAAAAAGAAGGATAAGTGCCCGGGAAGGCACTCTGTCCTTTTAATGAATATTTATAGTTTTAATTTGTCATTTTGCCATTAATCGTCTTCGCAATTTCCATTGTTCCTGTAATCAAGCTGTTCGGCCAGCTCGATCATAGTGTCCCTATCACCGCTGTTGAGTGCATCCATTACTGCATCTATAAGTTCCTGCTCTGTAGCGTATGGCGGGTAATCGTCTCCGAATTTGTCTTCATTCAGCAGAGCTGCTGTAGCTGCACGCATCAGGATCTGAGCAGCTCCTTCAACTCCGGAACCTCCTCTATAATTCAGTGCGTCCAGGAGAGTGTGAGTAGGTAGAACGGTGGTAAACTGGTTTCCCAGACCAAAGACGGCCCCAAGTGTGTCAGTTGTGCTGTATCCAACCCATGCGTCGGGATGGTTTTTCCAGTATCCTGGGGTGCATCCCATCCACTCCTCTTCTGTTGGTGGAGGTGTGATTGGGCAGCTTATTGTCAGGTCAAGTGCTGGCTGTCCATTATCCCTTACTGTTGCGGATGTCCGGTCTGTTTCACCGCCATAAGCTACATTAATATGCGCCAGTATCTTATAGGTGCCTTCATCGATTGCGAAAGATGCTTCATACCCTATTAGATCACTACCATCATAAACCCATGCGAAGTCTGGCGGAACACCATCATCACCTGTGCTTCCTGAAACTACTTTATTGCTCACAGTGTTAATTGCAATCCAGGCATCATCAGGAGATAGCTGAGCTTCATATGGATCTTGTTCTAGCACCAGCGCATACATCACTTTTTCATTACAGTTGTAGCGCAAGTACAATTTTGATGTCACATTTTTTGTCGGATCTCCTGCCTCATACATATTAGCAAAGAAATCGGCGCCGAGGTTCCAATCATTTGTATTGCCATCGACCATAATGCCAGTCCCATAATTCGGTGCAGGAGCGGCAGCAGAGGCGCTGGATACAAAGGCAACCATCGCTACTATCGCAGCAATGAGCATTATTGCTATCTTTTTGATTCCTGTCATATTTTTTTTCCCCTTTCTTTTTCCTTTTTTTCATCCCATTTTTATAATACCGTTTTTATCATTCGATTTTTAATAAATAATCGTATATATTATTTTCTCTCAACCAAGTCACAGATAGTCGATTTCCAGAAATAGATATGAGAAGTTATTGAAAATTAGGAGATCAGGGGGAAGTACCTTATTTGAAATCAGTACTCAGAATCCTTTATATACCAAAAGTTTTTTCGGGAAAAAGTCTAAAGGATTTTGTTTTCTCCATTTTTTTATACTTTTAGAATGTGTACGGCGGCAAATTCGGAAGGCTGGGGCGTATTTGGTAAAGAGGTATTTTTGCCGGCAGTTATCCCTTTTCGCCACCGTATCTCTTTTTCATTATATTCGAAAGAAACTGGATCTTTCCGGTTTTTATATCTCACTTTTATATCCACTTTTATATTTCACTTTTATATCTCATTTTTTATCTCATTTTTTAGCTCACTTTTATCTAATTTTTTTATATTTATCTTTTCCAGACGGGCATCTCTCTGGATGTTCAGAAGAGCGGGTCGGAGTAAGAACCGGAGTTACTCATATTTTCAGAAAATACTCTGCTTGAAAGCCTTATACCATGTTCTTACCGAAAATACTATATCTCTTGATAAATATTTGTTCACTTGCAATAGATAGTATTGTGCGAGGGGTGAGTATAAATATTTGATTTTACTTTGCCCTATCATGTTCTCTGCATTCCTATCTATCAGATATATCAAAATCAAATAAGTTTAACTTAATATAAATTTTAATTAAAGTCTGGCAAAATTTTATATTTATTCTAAGTTCTGAGGAGCAAAAACGAAATGGAAGAATTCTCTGTACTGGCACATGTCGACATAATTCTCGGCTTTGCTATCCTCATCCTTACCATATTCTATAAATTTGAAGTCCCTCCGGTGCTGGGTTTCCTTGTTACCGGAATGCTGATAGGACCTCATGGGCTTGGGATTCTGGACAGTAGCCAAAATATGGAGTTAAATGCTGAGCTTGGTATTATTTTCCTGCTTTTTACCATTGGAGTTGATCTTTCTTTAAAAGAGTTATGGAAAATGAAAAAAGCTGTAATGATAGGAGGGACTCTCCAGATCCTCTTTACAACAGCTTTTGCCCTGGTTATCTGCACATCCCTTCTCGGGTTCAGTCCTGCTACATCTGTCTTTATAGGGTTCCTGATTTCTCTTAGCAGCACCGCAATAGTGCTTAAGGTCCTTCAGGACAGAAATGAGGTCTATACACCGCATGGAAAAACTTCACTTGCAATTCTGATATTCCAGGACCTTGCTATCGTACCGCTGATCCTTATCACTCCCGTACTTGCAGGGAGTTCTGTGAGTTTTGAAGGTGCGCTCCCGGATATTTTCTTCAAAGGTTCCTTAATTATCCTGGCTTTTATCCTGAGTGCCAAGTTCATTGTTCCCTGGATCTTCTATCATGTAGGTAAGACCGGCAGTAAACAGCTCTTCTTCGTAAGTGTTGTTTTCGTCTGCTTATCAGCAGCCGTTTTCACCTCCAGCATAGGGCTGTCCCTGGCCCTTGGAGCCTTTTTAGCAGGAATAATTATCTCAGGGTCTCAATACAGCCAGCAGGCTATGGGTAATATTTTGCCTTTAAAAGACATGTTCATGAGCTTTTTTTTCGTGTCCGTAGGCATGCTTCTGGACGTCGGATATCTGCTTGACCACCTCCCTCTCATAGTTCTTGCAACAATCTCTCTTATTGTCATAAAATTCGTAGCCGGAATGTTTGTAACTTTTCTTCTCGGGTCACCTCTGCGTACGACCGTACTCACAGGACTTGCTCTTTCGCAGGTAGGAGAATTCTCTTTCGTCCTCTCAAGACTTGGACTTGAATATTCCCTTCTCACTAAGGAAACCTACCAGACTTTCCTTGCAGTTTCAATCCTTACTATGGGAGTAACCCCCTTTGTGATCAATGCTTCTTACAAGCCTGCAGATTTTATCACCAGAAAAGCTTCAAACACGGCTTTTGGTATGAAGCTTGTACATGGAATTTATTCGGAGCCCTTGGAATGCGAAGAAAAAACCGAGCCGCAGATGAAAGATCACCTTATAGTAGTAGGTTTTGGCTTTTCCGGAAAGACGGTATCAAAGGCTGCAAGAACCGCAGGGATTCCTTATATCATCCTTGAAATGAACCCTGAAATAGTGCAGGAGGAGAAAGCAAGTGGAGAGAAGATACAGTATGGAGATGCAACTTTCGGCGCTGTTCTCGAGCATGCAGGAATTAAGTGTGCAAGAGTTCTCGTAATCGGGATCTCCGATGCTTCTGCCACAAGAAAAATAGTTAAGGCTGCAAAGGAATTGAACCCCAGCATTTGCATTATTGCAAAGGTGCACGACCTGCAGGAAATGAAACGGCTCAATGTGCTCGGTGCGGATGAAATAATTCCTGAAGAATATGAGACCTCAGTAGAAATCTTCGTCCGCCTGCTTGAAAAGTACCTGGTCCCCAGAGAAGATATTGAAAAAATGGTAACTGATGTGCGAGCTAATGGATATAGAAGATTGCGAAAACTGGTTGTTGACCAGAATATTGACAGTGGGTTCAGCATAAAGGACGGGCTCCCTGGAATCGATATTCAGGTTCTTAAGGTAGGAAGAGGCTCAAGTTTCGACGAAAAAACTCTCGCAGACCTGGATTTCAGAAAAAAGCATGGAGTAACCGTGCTCTCGGTACGCAGGCGTTCAAATATGTTCCATACTCCGGCAGGTGATTTCCTTCTCAGGGCAAACGATGCCTGCATTCTCCTGGGAAAAACCGAAGACCTTTATAATGTCAGGAAATTCTTCGAAAGCGTCCCCTTATAATCGGAAGTTTTCCCTTTTTTCTTTTATGCATAAAGATATATCCGATNNCTTATAGGAGATAATTTTCTTATTTATCCAAGTTCCTATGAAGAACCGTCTCAGCCGGGTCTGAGCCCTGAAAAACTCCTCATAAGGCACTCTATAGAGAAAGCCAGAGACGTTGCAAAACATTTCGATTCCGGAGTTGTAATTTCTGCTGATACTTCCGTTCTCTATAACGGAGAGATCCTGGGAAAACCTCACCTTCCGGAGAAAGCCGAAGAAATGCTGCACAAGCTAAATGGAAAGAAGGTTCAGGTTATAACCGGGCTTACGGTCCTGGACCTTGACAGAGAGCGGGAGATCAGCGAATCCGAGTCTACAGACGTCTGGATTAGTAAGCTGAGCAAAGAAAAAATCTCGGCATATGTAGGGACAGGAGAACCTCTTGACAAAGCCGGGGCTTTTGCAGCCCAGGGAAAAGGGGCAGTCCTCGTAGAAAGGATCGAGGGAGATTTCTTTAATGCGGTCGGGCTTCCTTTATTTCGGCTGGGAAAGATCCTCGAAAGATTTGGAATATCGGTGTTTGAGCAGGATTTTTCCTGACTCTTACTTTCCGCCTCTGGGTTTCCGGGATCTTTTATTTGGAGTGTTTACCAGGGGCTGCAAAAGTAATAAAGCAATTAGAAACAATAGAGCAAATAGGACTAATTAATTGAGAAATATATATTCATTTAATCCGGGTGGCATGGAAAGCAGAATGCATTAAACTGCATTTTCCGGATATATTTTCAGGCATTATTTTTCAGGCATTTTTCAATAGAGAGGCGTTCCGAATGCTGCAAATTTACAATACCCTGACAAGAAAAAAAGAGATATTCAAACCTGTAAAGGAAGGCAAGGTTTCGATTTATGCCTGCGGGCCTACTGTTTACAATATGCCTCATATAGGGAATTATCGGACTTTCCTGACGACTGATAATATTGTAAGAACCCTTGAGTATCTGGGATATAGGGTAAAACTAGTAATGAATATCACTGACATAGATGATAAGACTATCAGGGATTCAAAAGCAGCAGGAATGTCTCTTAAGGAGTTTACGGACAAGTACACCGCAGAATTCTTTAAAGGCCTTGATCTGCTGAACATAAAGCGGGCTTCAGCATATCCCAGAGCTACGGAAAATGTTGACGGGATGATCGAACTTGCACGGAAATTGATTGAAAAAGGGCTGGCTTACGAGAAGAGCGGGTCTGTCTATTACAGGATTTCTAAGTTTCCAGGCTACGGAAAGCTTTCAAAACTCGATTTTGACAATATCAAGATTGGCGCGTCCGTAGATGTGGATGAGTATGATAAGGATAATCCCAGAGACTTTGCCCTCCTGAAAGCTTCAACTCCAGAGGAAATCGAAAGAGGGATTTATTATGAAAGCCCGTGGGGAAAAATCCGCCCTGGCTGGCATATTGAATGCTCGGTAATGGCAATGAATAGCTTTGGCCCGACTCTGGACATACATATCGGAGGCGTGGACCTGATTTTCCCTCACCATGAAAACGAAATCGCTCAGTCAGAAGGCGCAACAGGAAAGCCCTTTGTATGCAACTGGATTCATGGAGAACATCTCATAGTCGAAGGGGAAAAGATGAGCAAGTCCAGGGGAAATATTTTCACCCTGCCCGAAATTGTTGAAAAATACGGGGGAGAAGTTGTACGCTTTATGTTCCTCTCCGTGCATTATCGGAAAAAACTGGACTATTCCGCATCCTTTGCCGAAAATGCGAAAAACAATTATCTTAAACTTAAAGAGACCCTTGATAACCTTGAATTTGCCCTGAAGAACGTGGAAACTAAATCAAGTCCGGAAGAGCCAGATCTTCAAGACCTGGAAACTCTTAAGTTCCTTCCAGAACTTGAAAATCAGTTCAGGGAATCTCTTGAAGATGATTTTAATACCCCTAAAGCAATAACATTATTCAGGGAGCTTTCGCGCACAGCCAATGTATATCTTGAAACCGGAAGAAACAGGCAGGTCATGGAACAAATTCATTCCTTATATAAGCGTTTTTCAGATGTCCTTGGGATCTTTTTACAGGCTGGGAAAGAAGAAGTTCCTGAAGAGGTGGTTAAACTTGTTGAGGACCGCGAAGCTGCCCGGAAAACGAAAGACTGGACAACTTCCGATTCTATAAGGGAAAAAATTAAATCCCTGGGCTATATCGTGCAGGATACGAAAGAAGGTCCAAAAGTAAAAAAAGCCGAAGAAAGCTGAAAAAATCGAAGAAAGATGAAAATACAGGGATGGTTTAAGCTGGCTTACGTTAAAGAGTTGGACAGGCTTTCTTTTTCTTTCCTTTTTTAATTGTTATTTTTTATTATTTTTTCTAATTCTAAATCTGTATTAGGAAATCTGAAGTAGGAAATCTGTATTAGGAATTTGAAATAAGAATTTAAGTTAGGAGTTTGAAATAGGAGTTTTGAAGTAGGAGATTTGAAACAAGAAATCTGAAATACGTCAACAATTATTTATCCAATTATATACTATTTTATATATCTTATTTCACTTTTTCAATGGCGTATTTCTTTCTTCTATACGTCCCTGTGTTGCTTCTGGGGGTGGCGATACATGAATCTTAAAGGCGTTGTTGGCAAAGAGACTGGTAAAGGCGCAAATAATAAAGATGAAAACAAAAAACCTGAAAAAGAGGCTGTAAAAGTAGGGCCGCTTTTAGCTGAACTGGGGCATGCCCCCGGTACTATAAAGATGAC
>DUIO01000018.1 GCA_013330315.1 Methanosarcina sp.
AATAGAGGTCAGCTGTAAGTTGAGTGGATTTTTCGTCTACGCCGCCGATTACGCGGTCATTGTAGACCATTTCATGGAGGGTGTTGCCTGGAATTGCTCTTTCGGGGCAGTGGGAAACGTAGAAATCTCCACACATTTTAAGGCCGGATTTTTCCAGGATTTGTTTTACTTGTTTGTCACAGGTGTTGGGTGGAATTGTGGATTCTATAATTACGAGGTTGCCTTTTCTCAGGTGAGGGACAATCATTTCACAGGCTGAGACCACGTATTTAAGGTCTGCCATCCTCATTTCCGAATCAAAAGGAGTTGGGACGGCTACGAGGAAAGCGTCAGCCTCTTCTACAAGGGATTCTGCCCTGAAGGCTTTTCTGGCAATGGCTCCGTCCAGAAGTTCCTGGAAGCCTTTTTCTTCAAAGGGCATTTTGCCTGCTTTGAGAGTATCGACAACACGTTTATTTACATCAATGCCAACGACTTCGTGGCCGTTGTTTGCAAAAAGAAGAGCTGTTGGAAGGCCAATGTATCCCTGGCCCAGTACGCAAATTTTTGACATTTTTTTCCACCTTTTAAAAAATGATATTTATAATTTCAATTTGGTTATATTCAGTACTGCATTTGTTCGGGACTCACCGTTTTACTGTACTCAATGCTGTAACCGGTAACTGTATTCTGGAGAGTCAGTTCTGCAGCATTTCCGTTACCATATGGGTTTTCCCATTCACAATCGGATTTCATCATTATTCTTGTACATTCGAGGATCTTTTCTCCGCATCCTGCAATCAAATTCGCACCGACATCTACTGTTTCCGGTCTTTCTGTATTGTCCCGGAGTGTTATGCAGGGAACTTTGAGGATACAGGCCTCTTCTTGTACACCTCCGCTATCTGTAAGGATTAGCCTGGCTCCACTTTCCAGCTGTAAAAATTCCAGATAACCTAGAGGATCGATCAGTCTCGTACCTTCAGGTAGTTTGAAACCAAATTCCTCTATCATTTTTACAGTTCTGGGGTGGGCTGGAAAAATAATTGGGAGACCAAATTCTTTATATATTTGAGAAAGTCCGTTGAGAATTCCACCGAGGCGCTCTTTACTGTCGACGTTTTCAGCACGGTGAGCTGTAGCTGCAAAATATTCTTTTTCCTGTAAACCGAGTTTTTCTAGAATATCGGTTCCGTTTTTCGAAATCTCAAGATTCTGATAGGCTGCATCCACGACCGTATTTCCTGTAACAAATATTTTGTCATAGGAAACACCTTCATTTAGAAGATATTTTCTTGAAGTTTCGGTTGGGGCGAATAAATAATCAGAAGTATGGTCTGCAACAATTCTGTTGGTTTCTTCAGGCATTGTCCTGTCAAAGGATCTTAGACCTGCCTCAACATGACCTATTTTTATTTGGAGTTTGGATGCTGCAAGGGCACCTGCGAGAACGGTGTTAGTATCACCCTGGACGAGTACAACATCTGGTCTTTCTTTTATCAGGATTTCTTCGATTCCGGTTAGCATCTTTGCTGTCTGTTTACCATGGAGGCCTGATCCAACATCGAGGTTATACTTTGCCTCCGGTAGTTTCAGCTGCTCAAAAAATATCTTGTCCATATCGTAACTGTAATGCTGGCCTGTATGCAGTATGTAGTATTCTATTCCCTGTTTTTCACATTCTCTTATGATAGGGCTCATTTTAATTATCTCAGGCCTTGTGCCGAGTATTATTGCAATTTTCATATTGTTATCGCGTCCTTACCGGTAGACCTTCATACTTTCTTAATTTTTAATTATATANNTATTTGATTTAAGTTTATCATTTGTAGGCCCTGATATCTCTCATTATAGACCTTTCAGTTCTTAATCTTATGGCATATCTGATACAAATATTTTATTACATCTTCTGAAACATAATTGTCAAATGATTTTTAATGAAAAAATTTCTGAAATTTACTGGATATCAATTTTAAAAATAAAGATAGAATGTTTTTAAAAAGGGTTCATTCTAAAAGTTAAGAACAAAAACTTTAATTTTCTTTTATTAACTTCAATTTTCTTAATGTTTTTCATCAAAGATAGAAAATTTTTCTTCTAAGAAATCATTTAGTACCTTTTAATATCTCCTGAAAGGGAATTTTAAGCTATTTTTACTTTTTCACTTGCGGCACTAATAATATTCATAACATGCTTCTCTCTCTGCAATAATATATATTTTTATTCTTATTTTTCTTTAAGATGAATTTTTATATTATATGTTGTTTTATTTCTAGATAATTAGTCCTGGAATGAGCTTTTATGGACTTAGTTTAGTTAATGTAGGAAAAGTTGCATCTCCTTGTGAGGTGCAGGTATAATTAAAGTCATGGTTTTATTCATTGACAGGGGTAGATTAAAACGAGTGCAGAAGTGATAGTTGATAGTGGTTTTCGTCTTTTTACGTCGCAGGAAGGTTTTGAAGAGGGGCAGGTGGATTACCGGAATGTAGCTGTGGTTCTTCCGGCTTATAATGAGGAGGTATCCATTGGGAGTGTTGTTCTGCTTGCCAGGAGGTATGCTGATAGGGTTATAGTTGTTGATGACGGGAGTTCGGATAGGACAGCTGAGGTGCCGGCAAGTGCAGGGGCTGAGGTGATTGTGCATTCTCCGAATCTGGGGAAGGGCGTGGCTTTTAAGACCGGGTTTGCGGCGGCTGAGGGTGCGGATATAATAGTTACTATGGACTCGGACGGGCAACATAATCCTGCGGACATTCCGAAGCTCCTTGAGCCTATCCTCAGGGGCGAGGCTGATATGGTGAATGGAAGCCGGTATTTGAATGGTCATGATACGGATACGCCGGTTTACAGGCGCATAGGGCAGACTATTCTTGACAAAGTTACGGTTCTCAATTCCGGAATCAAAATAACAGATTCTCAGAGCGGGTTCCGCGCTTTTTCCGCCTCAACAAAAGATTTCTTCCGTTTTAATGCTCAGGGAATGGCAATAGAAAGTGAGATGCTTGCGGATGCAGGCAGGTATGGACTAAGGGTAAAAGAGGTGCCGATCGGGGTCAGATATGATGTTGATGGCTCGACAGAGAATCCGGTGAGGCACGGGCTCACTGTTTTATTAAAGATTATTAAGGATATGGAATATAACAAGCCTCTGTATTACATTACCTTACCAGGTTCTATTCTCGGGATTATCGGGTTCTATATGGGTCTCACTTTTTTGCGGACTTTTTACCTTGGGGGAAGCCTGAATTTCGGGCCTACCATGCTGATGATTCTGCTCACTCTCGTTGGAGTATTCATGTCTTTTACTGGAGTTCTTCTGCATTCAATATCAGGTTTGATCTTGCGTCTGAAATGAGTAATTATGGATTACTAAACGGAAGCTAAACCATAAAGGCGGTGTTTTTGCAGAAGTAATTTTTGTAGGGAAGGCTTTTTCTTTGTCATCCGGAGAACTTTATTGTGGGATGATTAACCTCATATTAGTCCCCCGGGTTGTTTATTGTTAAAAACACCGAGTTAGTCCTGCTGAGCGGGGTGAAAAGGATTTCTTGGTGTTATACTTGAAGTGCAGTTCTAGAAAATCTATGACCCTTCTATTCCTGCGCGAAATTCGAAAGAATAAAGTTTATCTTCTGTTAAACAAAATAGGTCTGATATGGAGAAACGTGCCGAGATCAAAGTATATGGTCGAGTCCAAAAAGCAGGTTTCAGAGACTTCATTGATGAGATTGCTTTTAATCTGAATCTCAATGGGTATGTTAAGAATCTTGAAGACGGAGCAGTACAGGTCGTTTGTGAAGGAGACGAAGCCGCCATTACTGAATTGCTCAAAAAAATCGATATTACTCAATATCCTATCCGGGTAGAAAATATTGAAACAACTTATAAAGAGCCAACAGGTGAATATAAGAGCTTTGAAGTTATCAGAGACGAAGACCTGACGATGGCGACCTATGAAAGAATGGATGCAGCTGCCCGGTATATTCGAGAAATGAACTCAAACCTTTGCCAGAAGATGGATTTTCTTGGCGGAAAAATAGATGTCCTGGGTGGAAAAATGGATTCCCTGGGGGGGAAGATGGATTCTCTCGGCGGGAAAATGGATCTGCTGGGAGGAAAGATTGATTCCCTTGGAGGTAAGATTGATGTGCTCGGTGGAAAAGTGGATTCCTTTGGCGGAAAAATCGATATACTGGGCAATAAAATCGATTATGCCAGGATAGAAATCACATCAGAGATCCGCTTGAGCCGGGAAAATTTCAGGTCTCATATTGATGACAGAGTTTCAGTCGTAGAACGTGAGCTAGCCCTTATAAAAGCAAAACTCATTCCTTAACACATTTCTTTAATGAGCCTTCTAGCGAGCCGGTAAATTTCTCTTTTTAATTTTCCCGGTTTGAACATTTCTAGGCTTTCTGTTTCTTCTATTTATTCCGCAAAGCTTGGATATAGCAGGGATCACCTGGACCGTAAAAAAATAAAAAATAAAGTCAGGATTTGAGGGATATCTGAAGGGTAGATCTATGGAAGAAAATACTTAGATATCCATAATTTCATTATGCCTTACAGTCAACCTGCTTTAGAATAGTGTTTAACGCCTTTTACTTTCAGGTCCGAAAGGCAGGTTGCGGAGGCCCGTGAGCTGGAGAGGCATAATTGGGATTTAAAAAGCCTCCAGGCCTCCTTCAGGTTCTTTCTTTACTTCTTCAGTAATTCTCTCAAATTTGAACTTTTCTCACTGTCTTTTTCTTTTTTGGCGCCCATTTAATTTATTCAGTGCGTTCTTCTTATTATTGCAAGCCCAATGAGAAGCGTTCCCATAAAACCTATGAGGAAAGAAGGCAGTTTAGGAGGGTCTTTTACAACCGTTGCTGCCTGCTGTATGCTTCCTCTAATCTGGGGTTCTAGATCCTGCAGCCCGAGTGGCATTGATGCCTCAAGAACTGGCTGCTCAGCTTCCAGGGTTGAAAGTTTTTGATTCTCAATTAAGGAGTCGGTATTTGATTTCTGTGTTTTATCCTGTCCGTTTGATTTTTTGGCTTCTTTAATGGATACTTCTGTTTGGGCTATACCTACAAGGCCTTTGTCTTTCTCATAGGCGCCTGCAAAGAGAAGGTAGTCTCCGGGAGGAAGGTCGAAAGTCGTCAAGGAGAGGGTTTTCTGGTTTTCGTCCCCTATACTTATTGTACCGTTGCCTTCCCCGATCAGAGTCTGAATTTCGGTAGTCAATTCATTTTTACTGAATTTGGATTCATAATTTGTTGAGTTGATATCGAATTCGTCGACTATATCTATTCCGTTGACAAAGATTTCCGTTCCTTCCCTTGTCCCATTAGAGCTGACATTTATTTCCGCGCGATAGGCATCTTCTCTTATCAGCAGGGCTCCGTATGTATAGTTGCCCTTGGCCGGAGTTTTCTTCAGATCCAGGCTGATATCAAGGTTATTACATTCTTTAAGGTTGTTAGGAGAGTTTATTTTCAGTTCATACTCCAGAACTTCAAAATAAGTTGCTGAAAGAATCTTTCTCTCTGATTGGGATTTTTCATCATCTGCAAGCATTACGAGTACCCCGTAGCTGCCGGCTGAAAGAGGGTCAAGAGTCAGGGCAGAGGGGAGATCACCGTTTTCATCCAGGGTCAAAGTAGTTAAAAGAGTTGTAGAATTCGTATTGCCGTCAAAAATTTCTTTAAACCTCTCCGAATTTTCGTCTCTGACAAGCGTGAAAACATCATCAAAGGAGTTCAGGTCAAGCCCTTCAATCAGATATATATTGACTTTATTCTGCCCAAAAGCTGCAGGGCCTTTATAATCTATATTCACTTTGTCTTTTTCCGTGTAAAAAGGATGAGCAGTGTACGGATACGTAAGAGCTATTTCAGTATTGTCCCCGGACGTTTCTTGTTTCAATTCAAGCGATGCTCCTGCACCCTTAAGGCTGGCTGCTCCATTATATGTAAAACTGAGAGGCTGGGGAAGTTGAATTTCATTCCCTCCACTGAGAAAGATCCATCCTCCTTCAGTCAAGTTTTCGTTGTGGTCTGAAAAATAAATACTATCTCCGTTTTTCTCAATGACTGCAATCCACGGCTCTTTTTCAGAAAATGCCGCTGAAGCTGAAGTAAACAAAATAGTAAGACTCAAAACTGTCAGAATTAATCTGAATGTTCCTTTATGAATTCCATAACACGATTCTTTTCTATTTTTCAATTATATCACCCCTCATTTCTAGTTTTTCCTATTCAATTCCTTTTTTTCAGTTTTCTAGGGTTTTAGTTATTAATTTTCTTAGTTTAGTATTATTCAACGTCCATATATTTATTTTGAGTACTTATTCTCAATTTAAGAGATTTTAAAAGGTTTTTCGGATCTTTAAAGGCTTAAATTCTCTATTTATTCGCCGGAATTCCGTAACTTTAGCGCTTTTTAACTCTTGAATAAAATAAGAGCAAAATTACTCCGCTCAAAATCCCTGCAATCAGTATATTCTTGGTTTTCCAATTATTGGAAAGATTCTTTCTTGCATCTTCTTTTTGTTGCAATGAAGTTGCCGTATTTGATGGCAGGTTTTCTGCTGGATGGAGAGTGATCTGCTTTGCAACATCTCCAACCTTTATTTCGAAATTACCTGCAGGTACGGATCTTGTATTATATTTATAGCTGAAATTTCCTGAATCAACTTTTACCTGCTGAAGTCCCGTAATTTTTAGGTTGACCTCGGATGTATTTGACTTCCCGTCAATCCTGATCCGGTAAGTTCCTGGGGGCACACCGGGCTGCGAAACGACTGCAACGCCGTCCTTCGCTTTTGAAGTTCTGGTAACCCACAGGATCATCTTTACTCTTACATTCAGGTCTTCAGCCTCTTTTGCCTGTACAGTAAAACGGTTATTAAATCCGGGAGAGATTTCCACATTTTCAAGTGAGTATTCGTATCTGCCATCTGTAACCTGAACTTTCTTTTCAAAAGATACCAGCACATCTGCTGTCTTTCCTGGGAAATTGACTCCTTTTATCTCTAGAGTGTCTCCCACTATCGGGTTTTCAGGAATAAGTTCCCAGCTATTTACAGCAGCAGCTCCAGGAAGAGCAATCAATAATATGATCAATGTAAACACAAAAAGCTAAAGCAGAATCTTCAATTCTTTCCCCTCCGGTTCTGGGAAAAAATAAATAATTTCACGCTAGATACCCCTTTACAAATAAATTTTAAATCTCCTTTTTCTGGTTCTTATTTGCATTTTTAAACGCTCTGGCTTATTGATATGCAGAAAAGCCATTGTTTGATATTATTTTTCCTGATGAGCTCAGAACATCTTGTTCAAATTATCATATATAGGGTAATTTTTACCTCATATGTTTCAAAAAAGTCTATTTATATTTTATGTTGACTTTCTATGGGTTTTAACCAATATTCAAATATGAATGCTAAAATGAATTAATTACTCAACGTTTAAAGTTTGGCATAGATAATAATTAAATACAAATAGCTAATACTAAATTCATCAAACCCAAAGAAATAATATGTAATTCCTACTAAGCCTGCAGGTCGGGACTTTAGAAATATTTTTTATTGCAATTTCTCTTTAATTTTGAGACTTATACCATCAAACTGCATTAAGGCGGTTTCCTTTAATTTTTGCCTGTTCTTATTTTAAAAACAGATTCGTAGGATTCAAACCTTTTACGCTTTTCCCGGAGATCTGAACCCTCCGATTATCTCTTTTACCTGTTTGTCGGTTTTCAGTATATACAGATAGTAAATACAGATAATCAGGCCGGAGAGTACTACAAGGAATATCTGGTCCATTCCTGCGGTTTTAAGAGCTGCAAGGGCTGCTCCTGCAGGGAGAAAGAGGACCAGGTTTGAGAATACTATTTTCAGGGCTTTTGAGGTCTTTACTCCTGAATAATACATCATTTTCAGGCACAGGTACCCGTATACTACAATGCCTGATATGGAAAAGAGAAGGAGGGCTATTCGGGCGCTTCCCAGTATGCCGCCGATTATGAGGGAGAGGAAACGGGTTACAAGGTTGAAAAAGTTATAGCTGAACCCGAAATGGTGCTCTTCCACAACCAGGTATATAGTGCTTAAGGGTGACGAGATAAACCATATGAAAGCCCAGAGGCTCAGGATCTGGGCATAAACTCCTGCTTCTGTCCAGGCCCTTCCGAAAATTACAGTAAAAACATCGCCGCCGACGATTGTAAGGATCAGTATGGGGAACATACCTATAATTACTAACATTCTGAATACACTTTCTACAAGGACATTCAGTGTGCCTTCCGATACTGCCCTTGATGCCCTCTGGTAAAATACNNCTCCAGCTCAGGCCCTTTGCTATAAGGTGCCTGTCATCTCTCCAGATCTGTCCTCCGAGCACAAATGTTGCAATAGACTGGCCCGCAAGGCTGCCGCCGATTAAACCAATTGCAGTCGGGGGATGTTCTGCAAGCCCGAGGGTAATCTGGGTCGCCGTGGTTGAAACCGAACTGGAAACCTTTGAGAAGGACAGCCTTTTGAAAAGCTTCGTCCTTGAGTTCCACTGGTTGAGTGCAAGAAAAACTCCGTTTACAAATACAAAGGGAGGCACAAGCCAGAGATAATTCCCTATCTGCGGAGCATTTAAGAGGTCAATTATTTGAGGTTCGAAATACCAGATAAAAGGGATAGTCAAACCTGTTACTACAAAAATTGCAAGGAAACTCAGCCCTAAAAGGTTTACTGCTTCTTTATCTGATTCAGGCAGCATTATGGAGTAATCATATCTCAGGCAGGCAATGACGCTTATTATACTTGTTATAGAAATATATAAAGCCCAGACTCCAAAATCCTCTGGTCCGTAAAGGCGGGTCAGAACGGGAGCTGCCAGAATCGTAAGGATCTGCGCAAAGGTTGTTCCGCCTGCGAGTGTCAGTACATCTGATACAAAGCTTGCCTTTTTTTCACCGGATGGCTTTTTTAATGCTTTCGTTGTCTTTTTATCCATAGTAGCCAGTACCTTTAGCAAAGGAAGTCATTTTTCAGGTCAGGCGACTCGAATCCTTAAAAATCCTGAGTTGAATGTTCGAATTCCTGTAATTATTCCCCTTCCAGGATCATTCCCCTTCCTAAATCTTAACTTTTTATAACTTTAATACCCTGACCTTCTTCTTACTTTTTTTACCTTGTACCTTTTTTCCCCTTCT
>DUIO01000162.1 GCA_013330315.1 Methanosarcina sp.
ATCGCAGGTTTTGAAGTTGTAGACCTTGGAAGAGACGTAGCAATCAAAACCTTTGTTGAAAAAGCAAAGGAGCTCAAGCCTGATATTGTTGCAACTTCAGCTCTTATGACAACGACTATGGTTAACCAGATCCAGATTGAAGAACAGTTAAAAGAAGCAGGCGTCCGCGGTCAGGTCAAGACCATGGTAGGGGGCGCGCCTGTTACCCAGGACTGGGCTGACAAAATTGGTGCAAACATTTACGGAGAGAACGCAACCGATGCAGTAAACAAAGTAAAAGCAGCCCTCAAACGCTAAACAAAGATGTGGAAATCGGGGAGTATGTAGAGCGACCTTAAGTGGAACTAATCCGAATAGCTCTAACTCCCCTGATTGTTCTTTCTGGAAAGAAAATAAAAAAGGGGGAGTTAATTTGGACCTGAAAGCTTTAAAAGAGCAAGAAAATAAGAGAAGGGTCAGTAAAGGATATATGTGGGCTCTTTTTTGTGCCGTATTCTGGGGAATCTGGTACCTGCCGGGGACTGTTATATGGGTGCTGAATCCTTTTGATGAAATGTTCGGAGCCATTGCGGAAACAAATGGAGATGCCATTTCTCTTGTGGTTACTGCAGCTTTAATAACCGCATTTAACGCTCTTACAGTTATGCTTGCACTTATGCTCTGGAATGGTGTGCTGCAAAAGTTTGGGGAACTTTCGAGAACGCTTAAAGAATTTAATCCATGCTCCAAATGGTTTTTCCTTGCTTCGATCTTCGGGGGGCCTATGGCAATTCTAGGGTCTTTTATGGCTATGGGATTCATAGGAGGAGCGTTTGCAGCTGTTGCAGCCCTTCTTTATCCTGTTATAGGGTCAGTACTTGCTTATTACTGGTATGGAGAGAAGATAACAAAAAGGGCAGCAACAGGGATTCTTGTAATAATTCTTGGTGGAATCGTAATCTTTGGTGGAGGACTGATTACCGAACTCGGAACAGGAGAGGTCCCCTGGATAGGATACCTTGGTGGTCTTATGGCTGCCATTGGCTGGGGAATAGAAGGGGCAATTGCAGGCAAAGGGCTTGATATCTCCGAACCGGATGTGGGCCTGACTCTTCGCTTCCTTGGAGAAAATATAATCTGGTGGATTATTATTGTGCCAATTCTGGCAATCGTTGGCTTCCCTATATATTCATTTGCACTTCAGGCCTTTGAGCCTCTTACTCTGCTGGTCCTGGTCTTTGCAGGTATTACTTTTGGGTTCTGTTATGTCTCCTGGTATAAGTCCTTCCCACTAATAGGGGTCGGGAGAGGTCAGGGAATAGGAAATCTTTACGGGTTTTTTGCAGTCATTTTCATTTTCCTGTTTTTCGGTGATGTCCCTCAATGGACGATTCTCCTCGGAGGGGCACTCTGCATCCTAGGGAGTTTTGTAATGTTCACCGAAGAGGCTGCGGAGATAGAAACACTAAGGGGGTGATAAGCTGGGCAGAAACCGTCCTATAAAATTCAGGATACTGGAACTTTTTCTAGACGAAGAAGAGCACTGGAACTATGAGATTGTTTCAAAAATTCAGCAAGAGTATAACATGCAGGGAAATTATGGGAGGGACAGCATTAATTTTGATATTATTGAGCTTGCTTCAGGAGGGATGCTTAAAGACCTGGAACAGAGAGTTGATGAAGAAGGGATCTACAAAAAAGGGTTTCTGCTGCACAAGTATATAATTACGGACTTCGGAAAAGTCCGCGGGTCGGATGCCTGCATAAGATACGTGTGAAAAGAAAAATGTAAGGAGGAAAATATGGTACAATCCGAAGCTGCTATAGAAGCCTATAATGCATACTGGGCTAATTCCTTTATTCCTGGGGCGGATATAATGTGGATGGTTCTTATCCTTATCCTTGCAATTATCGCTCTCTGGCAGGCAAGAAGATTTGTCTCGCAATTTTGAACTAAGCACAGCTAAAGTAATTGAAATAAAAACAACTACGACCGGAAGGCTCTGGAAGATAAGCCAATAATTGAAATGAATAAACGTAATTAAAGAATTAAAGCAGGCAAAGAAGCGGGAAAAGTATAGCCCGTTACAGTACATACCAGTCGGTATCGTCAACAGAAAGGTCTTCCTTTAAGCCGACTTCGCGCCTTGGGAGCCCGAAAGCGTCGGTAATTGCATCTGACAGGTCCTGAAGGTATTCTTTAGATGAGAGGCTGTTGTAGATGAAAGGCTTATTGGGCTGAATCATCTTCTGAATTGTAGATTCCTTCGGGGCAATGTCTACATTTATATCGACCATTTCAAGGGCTTTTTCCATTGCAGTCCTGAAGTCCCCGATACAGTAGGCTATCCTGTGTTTGTAGTTTTCCCTTGTTTTTTCAAGATAAGCTGCAATTCTTTCGCTTTCCATTTTTATGAAATCTCTTTTAATTTTTGTCACATTGCACTTGCCCATCATGAAGGTATAATTCATAAAAGGGTATTCGGTATCAAGTTCCCGTGGAGCAATCCCGCAGGTTCCGAAGGTTACTATATGCACATCCTCAGGCTTTAAAATCCCGAAAATTATCCTGTCAAATTTTCTATGGGATGGGCTTTCATGATAGGGTTTTCTCTTGGCACAGGGAACGAAAATACACAGGTCCCTGAAAGGAGCTTCATACTCTGTGAGAACCCAGTCATTGGCTCTTATCATATCAGGATGGTAAATTATTCTCTCGGTATCAAGAGGCTCGCTGGAGCGCTCATCTTCAGGGATAATAGGCTTCATAAGACCTCAGAACTTATTGAGCCAGGAGATTGTATATATAATTTCCTGAGCCAGGACTTTCAAGGTTTGTTATGTTTTTTTGAAAACAACCAGAAAGGATATAATGGTATATTTAGAACATATTAGCGGATGAAAGTAATATGATTTAAGAGAAATAAATAAGTTTATAAATATATTCATCAATATTGATAGCTAAAAAACACATAGAGACAATTAATACAGCAAAAGTTAACGTATTTGGGGAGTATGCTTTTGGAAGTAAATTTGGAGACCGGTGAAGGATTTTCGATTTTCGTAAGCATCTCAGCCACCTTTAAATAATGCCTGAAAGTGCTACCGGTATCCTCAAAGAACCGAAAAATAAATTCTAAAAACAAAAGGGCAAAAGTCCTTAAATAGTGGTTTTATGGCGAATTCTATTCATGAGATGATCAGAGCAAGCTTCAGATGCGAGGACATGGTTAAATGTGTACTTGGTTTGAAGACCCTTGACATCGACGCATATAAGGCTCTGCTTATGCATGGACCTCAGACGGCAGAAAAGCTGGGAGAGATTCTCAACAGGGAAAGGAGCACTGCATACCGCTCCCTGCAGAACCTAATAGCCTGTGGAATTGTTTACAGAGAAACACGATCCATCGATAGTGGAGGGTATTACTACGAATATGTAGCCATCGAGCCACAGGAAATGAAACAGATGGTCAAGAAAAACGTAGATGAATGGTACAATCAGATGAATGAATTAATTGAGAAACTGGATGATAAAGTAAGCGTCCTTGTTATGAGAATGGACGACGAGGAAGCTGAACGTAAAAATTTAAATTAAAGTTTAGGTAAAAACAAGAGCAAAACTGGAAAAAATAAAAATGAGAAAATAAAAGTAAAAAATAAAAATGAAGTAAAGAATTAAATAAAAATTAATAAAGATTAATAAAAATGAAGCAAAGAATTAAACAAAAATTAATAAAGATTAATAAAAAAGAAGTAAAGAATTGAATAAAAATTAATAAAAATCAATCGAACAAAACAAGTAAAGGTAGACCGATAAAGATCGGCCAATTCACTGTTTTAATCCGTCTACAAAATCTCCCATTCTTTCGATTGCTTTTCTGATGTCTTCCAGGGATGCTGCATACGCACAGCGCAGGAAACCTTCACCTGCTTCTCCGAATACATCTCCGGGAATAGTAACAACTTTCTTTTCATCCAGGAGACGCTCTGCAAAGTCAGAAGAGGAAAGTCCCGTGCCTCCTATGTAAGGAAAAGCATAGAATGCACCTCTGGGGTTACAGCATTCAAGCCCTATGCTGTTAAAGCCTTTAACAATAAAGTGCCTGCGCCGGTCATATTCCCTGACCATCCTCTCCATCTCTCCTTTGCCATTGCGAAGAGCCTCAATTGCCCCTACCTGGGCAGTTATGGGGGCACAGAGCATGCAATACTGGTGGATCATCATCATAGAGTGAATGATATCCGGAGCTCCCATAGCAAAACCAAGCCTTAGTCCGGTCATTGCGTAGGCTTTGGAAAAACCGTTTAACATTACTGTCCGGTCCTTCATGCCTTCAAGTGAAGAAAACGGGACATGGGTACCCTCATAAGTCAGACACTCGTAGACTTCATCCGAAATCACAAATAAGTCGTTCTCAACAACAAGGTCTGCGATATCCTCCATTCCCTCCTGCTGCATAATTGCGCCTGTGGGGTTGTTAGGGAAATTGAGAACGATTGCCTTTGTTTTGCTGGTAATTGCAGGCTTAAGGGCTTCTGCAGTAAGGCTGAAGTCATCTTCCCGGCATGTAGAAACAATAACAGGTTTGCCTCCTGCAAGAATTACTGAGGGGACATATGCCACATAGGAGGGCTGAACTACAATTACCTCGTCTCCGGGGTTTACTACTGCTCTGATTGCGATATCAAGAGCTTCACTTACTCCTGTAGTGATCAGGATTTCGGATGCAGGGTTAT
This sequence comes from Methanosarcina sp., assembly GCA_013330315.1. Classification (GTDB taxonomy): domain Archaea; phylum Halobacteriota; class Methanosarcinia; order Methanosarcinales; family Methanosarcinaceae; genus Methanosarcina; species Methanosarcina sp8098u. The sequence continues at coordinate 4,717 of DUIO01000162.1, forward strand.
AGTCCAGGCCGTAGCGCCTGTAATAAGTTCTCGTAAGTTCGTCTCTGAGTTCCGGAAGCCCGTAATTTGAGGTATATGAGGTCTGCCCTTTTTCAAGAGAGTGGATACACATCTCGCGGATGTGCCACGGAGTGATGAAATCAGGTTCTCCCACACCAAGGGAGATTATATCCTCAAGTCCGGAAACCAGATCAAAAAAACGGCGTATTCCTGATGGAGGGATACTCTTTACAGCTTCCGCAATGAATTTTGAAGGATCGCATGGAGGTCTCAAGCAAACACCNNAGCCTTTGAATAGACTCCGGTTCGTGAAGGATTACCCCGTCTTCTTTATAGGTCTTCAGCACGAAATGCGTGGACGTACTCTGGACCTGGTCAAGAGTGGCTATTTTTTCTGCCACAAAAAAGGCCACATCCTTCATTCACTTCCCCCGGACCGTAAGGGAGATGTCATAGTCCCCGGACAGAAGCCTGACAGACCTGACTTCCGGGAACTTATAGATCCTTTCTGCAATTGCCTGATAGCCCTGGTTACGTTCAAGAGTAACCTTTAGCTCTATTACGGCGTAAACGTAATTTTCCCCAACCAGGTCCCAATCAACTATGGTCTTGTAGTGCCGGATAACTCCTGTATCTTCAAGCTTTGCGATCGTCTGGGAAACTTCCTGCGCGGACATTCCTGTTAGGGTTGCGATTTCTTCCGGACTTGCTCGTGCATCATTTTCAAGAATTTCCAGTATATGTCGAATCATTTCGTCCATGTTGATCACCGGCACAAAGTTTAGGGAAAATTGGCACAGAACCCCGGAATTGGGGTCAGGCGCTTTTAAGTTATTCAATTAATACAGCGTTTATAACTCCGTCCTGCCCTGGTCTGCTTGTGACTCTGGCAGTGCCTGCGGAAGTCCTTATAACTGAACCTTTTGTCAGAATGTTACGCCTGACATAGTGTTTGTTAGCAGTGTTATCAGTTACAGTCTCAATTGTTGCGGTAACTGTCTTTCCGTCCTTAGGGTTGGTTATGTTTGCAACGTTGGACTGGAGAAGCCTTACTTTCCTGTTGCCGCCCATTGTATGAACGTTCTTTCTTTTTATATCACTGATGCGGGTATCCGCAGATTCGCGGCCCATTTCAAACTTGCGCTTTCCGCGGGCAGCGATAACTTTCCCGCCGGTAGCTTTTCTTCTGGAGCTGCCTTGCCATCTCATTATTAAAACCTCGTTATTTTATTAAAATTTAAGTCAAGATTTTTATTGATAGTTATATTTAATGAATTCAACATTATTTCCAGTGCCACTCAAGCCGATTTTAAATTGAACCTTGAAGGTCCGGATAGTAAATATCCTGTAATCCTGGTGATCCTATATGGTGATCGTTATCAGGGCATAAGCATACCTGTCAGTAGCCTAATTGCTCTGCTAATATATTAATGTATTAACAGGAGTACTTTAATTAGCATATTTGCTATGGACTTAGCAATACGAATAGAATTGTATATGAACTTTGCGATCATGCTGCCACAAAAATCCGGAATTCCGGCCAGCTCTGCATACAGGTAACTGTAGCTGGAAATAGTAGCACTTGAAGCCTATAAAGGTATCGGAATAAAAAGAGGATTCGAGGGTAGACACAGAAACATATATATGTGGAATTAAATAAAAAAGAATAAAGTTTCAGGTCAGGCTAAAAGGGAAAATAATACAGGCAAATTAAATGAATTGTGCATTAAAACCTTTCAGCCTCTGTAGAATTATCCGATAGAGGAGGACAAATAATGGTTACCGAAATTTCGCTCAATACCATATGCGGACATACAACAAAAGTTATCGCCACAAAAGAAGGCAAAAATACCCATATACATATCAAAACCACCTGCGAAAAACTCAGGAAATGGGGCACTCAGTTTGATATGGGCATGAAAGACCTTATGGGCGGCCCGGATACTGTGCTTGCACAGAAAATGGCTGAAGCTCCTCTTACTCCCACCTGTCTTGTCCCGGCTGCGGTCATGAACGCTTGCTGGCTCGAAAACGGCATGATATCAAAAAATCTTGCCCGCGAAATGGGAAAAATGGAGATTATTTTTGACAAACTCGAGTAAGAGTTTTTAAGTAAATTTTTCTCAATCTGGCTCCTCTGAGACAAGAAATTTGCTGGAGCAGGAAACTGAGAATAACGCAACTGATAAAAAAACTAAGAGTACTGCGAAAAAATTCCTTCAAGAATCAAAACTCGAGAATATTTATATCAAATCTGGTTGTGTATAATTTAGTCAAAACTTAACAAACATAATATAAAAATAAGCGACAAAAAAAGGTTAAAAAGTAAAAGAAGGAAAAGAGTGAAAGAAAGAAAAGAGTAAAAGAAAAGTTAGAGAAAGATAAAAACAGGTCAAAAAAGAGACAAAAATTAGACTAAAAATTGATTCAAAGATAACAAAAAGATATAAAGTCACCTCAGTTATTTAAACAAATACTAGAATTGAATTTAATAAAATCAATACCAGAGTGATAAACGTGGATTTAAAAGAAATCAACACTTATGGACAGAAAATGATTGATTGCCTTAAACTCAAAACATCTCCGGTTGCAGTGAAACTGATACCGACCGGAGAAAAAATTCCGGAAGGGATTAAAAAAGTAGATGAAGGTATGAGACACTGTCAGCTTGTTGACAGGGTAAGAAGAACCGGAGAAGAATTTTACACTCTGGGAGAAGACCAGACATGTAAAGGTGGAGCAGGTGCCATGGGCTTAGGAGCATTACCACCAAAGGTTGCCAGCGGAGAATTCTACTATAAAGGCTTAAAACAGTTCGGTACCCAGGAAGCCGCAAAGCACACTATTGACATGGTACCGACCCTTGCCCCTAACACTACAGAGGCCATCCTGTACGCGCCCCTCGAAAAAGCTACATTTATTCCGGATGTTATACTTGTCATTTGCAACCCCAGGCAGATAATGCTGCTCACTCAGGCTTACATGTACAAAACAGGAGGCAGGCTTGAAACCAGTTTCGCAGGCAAACAGAGCCTCTGTTCCGACGGTGTGGTACAGACATACAAAGAAGGCAAAATAGAAGTCACAGTAGGCTGCAGCGGCAGCAGAGCCTATACCGAA